>JAUYHB010000021.1 GCA_030690305.1 bacterium
GTAACCGTTCACGGGCAATAATGCTTTGAGTTTAAGATGTAAAACCTCACCGTAAGTTTTTTTGAGAAATAAGTTGCGTTCCAATTCCTGATGGGTTATGGTGTCAGGAATGGAGACAATCATAACATATCGGAGGCGATCGGTCACCAGGAAAGATATCGCGACCATCAGGAGGATTATTGCCTCACATCCGGAGAAAAGCAGACGCTTCATTTCTCAAGAAGTATGCAGGCAGTGGGATTGGAGGCAGCCTAGTGGTGTTCTGAAAGATATGGTCTGTCGAAGCCTGCTTCTTCTTTTGGAGGCTAATGGCCTTATTAAACTGCCTGCCCGAAAATTCACCCCTGCCAACCCTCTTGCAAAGCGAAAGAAACCATCCGGGGTAATAGTCGATAAAACTCCTGTTCATTGTTCTATCGGCGACCTGTTTCCTATCAAGCTTGAACAAGTTCGCAGAACTGGTTTTGAGAAGATGTTCAATGCTCTTTTAAGTGAGTACCATTATCTGGGTTATAGCCAACCAGTTGGAGAGCATCTTAAATATATTGCATTTTCCCATGATCGGCCTATTGCGTGTCTGGCATGGGAGTCAGCGCCATGGTATATTGGCGCACGAGATCGTTTCATTGGCTGGAGCAAAAAGATCAGAGAGAACAATCTTCATCTGATCGCCAATAACCTGCGTTTTTTGATCCTGCCATGTGTTCAAGTTTCCTGTTTAGCGTCATATCTATTGGCATTGAACCGTCATCGCTTGTCACAAGATTGGCAAAATCTATATCACCATCCGGTTTATCTGCTTGAAACTTTTGTTGACACAGAGCGATATCTTGGGACCTGTTACAAGGCGGACAATTGGCTCTGCGTTGGCCAGACAACGGGTCTGGGCAAGCTGAGCAAATCGCGCCAACCCCTACTTTCCAAAAAGGCTGTTTATGTCTATCCCTTGACTAAAAACTTTCGCCGGGAGTTATGTCATGACGCATGATGAAGCATTGGCCTTGTATAATGCCGGACCGAAAGTTGTAGCCAAAATCCTGTGTGATTTAAGCAATACTATTGAATCTCAGCAAGAGCAGATAAAGGTCCTGGAGGTCAAGGTTGCCAAGCTTTCAAAGAACTCATCCAATTCCAGCAAACCTCCTTCTTCCGATGACATTACAAAGCCCAAGTCCAACAAGAAGAAAAAGAAGGGTAAGCGCAGAATTGGTGGACAACCCGGGCATCAGAGACATGAGCGTCATTTATTTTCTGAAGAGGAGATTGACAAGTTTCATCCCTACATATTGACTTGTTGTCCGGACTGCCACGGCGAAGTCAGCATCACAGACGGCGAGCCGCGTATCATTCAGCAAGTTGAACTGATTGAAGTGCCGTTGATCAGAGAAGAACATCGCTCATATCCGGTATGGTGCCCAAAATGTGGCAAGATTCACTACATGCCATTTCCCCCTGAGGTCTATAAAGAAGGATTGTTCAAAGAACGCTTAACATCGCTGGTGGCCTACATGAAGAATGTCTGCCACGCATCATTTTCTACGATCAGAAAGTACATTAGAGATGTCCTTGGTGAAAAGGTCTCACGAGGATATCTGCGTAAAGTAATAGAGAAAGTATCTCTGTCTCTGGAAGCTCCATACAACGAGCTGCTCGATCGTCTGCCCTTAGAGACAATAGTAAATGTAGACGAAACCGGACACAAGGAAAACGGAGATAAATTTTGGACATGGGTTTTCAAGGCTGAACTGTATGTGCTATTCAAAATTGACAAATCCCGTGGCTCAAAGGTTTTGATTGATGTCCTGGGCAAAGAGTTCAATGGCGTGCTGGGTTGTGATTATTTTTCTGCATATCGCAAGTACATGAAGGATTTTAACGTCTCAATACAGTTTTGTATTGCCCATTTGATTCGGGATATCCGATTCCTAACTACCTTGACCGATGCAGAAACAAAGGACTATGGTCAAAAACTGCTTGATGAAGTCAAGAACATGTTTAAAGTCATTCATGACCGTGAGAGCATGACACCACAAACCTTTACGATTGCACTTGAGCATGCCAAACAGAAAATCATCACTATAGCCTTAAACGATGTTCCAAGCAGAGTGAACAAAAAGGGGAAAGAAGAAAAAAGGGAAGCCAAAAACATGGCGAATCGTTTTCGTCTTCATGGGAAAGCCTACTTTGAATTTATCACAACCCCGGGCATAGATCCTACCAACAATGTGGCTGAACAAGCTATACGGTTTGTGGTGATAGATCGTCATGTAACGCAGGGAACACGTAGTGTAAAGGGAAGACAAAGCAATGAACGTTTATGGACCGTTATAGCGACATGCTCTCTGCAAGGTCGATCAGCTTTCAATTTCATACTGGAGTCGGTCAAAGCATATTTCCATGATCAACCTGC
>JAUYHB010000022.1 GCA_030690305.1 bacterium
TTGACCCAGGAAACCATACTGCTGCGGGTTTTTTTTGCCCATTTGCTGACTCCGATTGACTCGTCGTTTTCCGAGTTAATACCGAGGAAACAGAGTCCGTAGGCAACTGACCACATTGTGTCGAGGTTCTCACCCTCGGCCCCTTTTGACTGGAATACAGCGCGTTTAGAGGGCAATTTGAGGGCAATACGGGCGAAATCCTCAATAGTACCGATGCCTGAGCCTCCTCCCGTAATAATGATGCCTGCCGGCAATAAACCGTTTCTTCCGATTTTTTTAAGGTGCGCCTCCACAAGTTCGAACATGTCCGAAAGGCGGGCGCTGATTATATTTTCGAGTTCTTTCTGCGGGTACGTTGTTTTGGTAAGTGCTCCAAGTTTTATACTCTCTGCTTCTTCAAGCGGGATACGCAAACCGAGGGCGATATCGTTTGTAATATCCGTCGAACCGATAGGAAACACTTCAAGCGAAATGGGAATGTTATTTTCAAAGACGACAATTGAAAGTGTTTCCGCCCCGATGTTTGCGAGAACGCACCCCGCGATTTTTTGAGTTTTTGAAAGTGTTACAAAACTTGCGGCAATGGGGGAAGCGTACGCGTCAATGACTTCAATTCCCGCTTCCTCGATTCCTTCAATCAAGTCGTCGAGGTGGTGTTTAAGACACGTGACAAACAGAGTTCGCACTTCAAGCTTGCTCCCTTTCATTCCAAACGGCCGTCCCAAGACGGGTTTGCCATCGATTTTGTATTGAAGGGGGATAGTATGAATAATGGTTCTATTTAAAGAAAGCGAGGTGGGAATTTCACTTTCGCATACCTCGAGAGCCTTTGCCATATCAAGTTCGGTAACCGTTGAATCGGCGCGCGTAATAATGGTTCCTCCTTGAGAAATAAAACTTGAAAGTCCTATACCGCCTACGGAAATAAAGGCGCGTTTGATGGGAATACCCGCCGCTTTTGACGCCTGGAGAATCGCTTGTTTGACGCTCCGCACCGTATCACCCGTATTGATAATGTAACCGTGCCGAAGCCCTTTTGATTCGGCCATTCCTTTACCGATAATACGCGGAACATAATTTCCGTTTTTTTGAGTACCTTCGGTGATAATAACTTTCACCTGGTATGTTCCGATATCAATTCCTGTGACGATGTTTCTTGCCATTACTATAAAGAATGTTAAACCCTTTCTGTCGAAATAAACAAAAAACGCTCGCAATATCTTTTTTCAGAACACGCATATTCGTCTGCTGACGAATTGCTCTGCTCCTTACAGGAGCTGTCCACTCATTGGATCTTTTCTAAGAAAAGCTCTCAATGAGTCTTGCAAAAGCTCCACGTGTTCGCTTTCTCACGGCCCGTCGACCTGTGCAAGATTCTGAAAAAATAATTGCTCGCTTCAACTAGGGGAAGGAAAATCTAAATCCGACGAACACCAAACCGCGCGAGTACCTTCCTTTCCTCTCTCTCCATTTTACTACCGTGCGCGTATCCTTTCAAATGGAACAACGCGTGGATAAAGAGATATATTAAAAAATCATTCGGTTTCATCTTGTACGCGGCCGCTTCCGAAACGGCTTTCGACAGAACGATAAATATTTCTCCCGAAGAAGGTGACAGAGGAAACGAGAGTACGTTGGGGACATAATTCTTGCCGCGATACGTCCGATTGAGAGTCGCGCCTTTTTTTGGTCCCACAAATACGAGGCCCACGGAAAAATTTTTCCCCGCGACTGCATCTTTTATGCGAGAAAAAGGCAAGCGGGGAAGCTTGCTCTTAAGTGTGGTATGAAGGCTGAAGGAAGGCGTACGCACGGGCTTATCTCCTTGTTTTGAGGACGATTTTTCCGAGTTTTACGAGTTCATCGATTTTTACCTTTTTGACGAGGCGCTTGAGAGTTTTTTTCTTGCGTACCATCGGGGACGCGGAACGGCTGTAATAGCGCTCTCCTCTCACTTTTCTTAGAACTCCGGAACCTTGAACACGCTTGGTAAAACGGCGGAGCAAGCTCAAGCCGTTCTCATTGCTGTTCTTTTCAACTTTTACGTTCATTGCCATATTGGTTCTCTATGCTAACACAAGGCCAACTTTGCTTCAAGCCTTTGAAATCGACTTAAGATGGGTAGGTAAAGAAGCAAATGCCACGGTGTCTTGAAAACGGGTTTTCGAATCTCTTACCAGCACGGTATTTTCAATGGCTTCTTTCTGGCCGAAGATAAGCAAATAGGGTGTTTTGGTATTCTCGGCGGTTGATGCCTGTCCGCTGAATTTGTCTTTTGTGAGCCCGTGCGAAACAAGAATCTTCGAACGGCGGAGGGTTTCGATAACGGGTAAGCTTTTGAGTTTTGCATTATACCCGAGGTGGATGAAATAGAATTTCGGTTTCGGTAGTTTTTTTACTACTGTCGCTCTCTGGTGTTTCCCTGCGCGTTTCCAAGAGAGGGTAATTCCCACAGCCGGTATTTCTTTCTTCAGACCGATTTTTCTTGACAAATGATTATAACGATACCCGTGTCCCAAAACGAGGCGTTTTCCTTCTCTTTCCCCGCTTATGGAAAACGTCGTTTGCGACGCGTACTGCTTGCTTCCGACAAGGTGGTTGTCGATGGTATAGGGGATGCCGGAGCTTTCTATGAACTCAAGCACTTCTTTAAAATGCGCACGGCTCATGTCCGAAAGCGTTGAGAGGGGTTGGGGGGCGCCGACGACAAAACTTTCGAGTTTGGTATCCGTTGTCCGCAGAATTTCAAATATGTCCTTCTTGAATGCCTGACGGTACGGAGCGGGAAGTTCTTCGATATGACGTCTGTAATAAGCGACGAGCTCTCGTTCCAGGCGGGAAAGGGATTCCCTGTCCCCGACGCTATTGATTGCAATTTCTATATTTTCAAAACCTTCCTCCGAAAGTATCGCGGTAGCAGTCTGAATAAGAAGCGCTTCGGCGACGCTTTTTGACGAGCCAATGACATCAAGTCCGCATTCGAAATTACTTCCTCGTCTGCGCCCGCTTCCGCGCATTGGTTTTTCATAATAAAAAAATACGTGTTGGGGAAAAGCGTCCATCTCTTCCATATACAAACGGAGCAAACGGGCTTTCTCTTGAAGTTCATACGCTTCCTCCTTGTCATCCTGTATTCCCGCGCTTTTTGCGACACCCCGTGCCCGTTTTCCATCTTCCGCGTTAATCGAGGGAGTTTCAATGGGGCTGAATCCGTAATAAAAAGCAACCTCGCCCGGTTTTTCCACGGATGAAGCCAAGGCAATTTTCTTCAGCTCTTTTTCTTGCGGAGGTGGTACGTTTTTTTTCATGACTAATAGGAATCGCTTGCGTCACCGGGTAAAAGGGAAACTTCTCCTACCGGGAGAAGGCGCACAAACGGCTTCCCGATGAAAAAGCTTCGTTTCAAAGGTCCCCATGTCCGCGAATCAAGACTTCCGGCCCGGTTGTCTCCCATTACAAAATATTCATCATCCGCCAAAGTAACAGTCATATAAGAAGACTGGACATACTTAACGTACTCTTCGGAAAGTTCCAAACCTTCCGGATACGCGTCATTTTTTACCGTAACGTGTCCGTTCTGTATTTCTAGCGTTTCGCCGGGAAGTCCGATAATTCTTTTTATAAAGGCTTGGGAAGGGTTTTTAGGGTACTTGAAAATAAGAACCTCTCCGCGTTGCGGTTCCCCGAAGCGGTAACTGATTTCATCGACAATAAGATAATCCCCGTTTTTAAATGTCGGGTCCATGGAGGCACCGCTTACCACGAATGGCTGAGCGATGAACATCCTGAAAGGAATAATGATAAGAAGGGATAGGACCACAAAACTCACCAATTCCTTGATGGATTCTCCGATGCCGGACGGACGCTTTCCGTCCGTTTTTGCAGGCTCCGTATCGTTTGGGATGGAAGGTTCCATAAGAAGTTTTTCAATTGTAATACGCATTCCTTACTTGACGCAAGCAGATATGGTCATTACAATGACCGTATCTTTTTAGTATGTATATAATCGTTGGACTCGGAAATCCAGGCAGTGAATACGAAATGACCCGCCACAATACGGGCCGCATTGTCGTTGACGCTATTCGCAAGAAGGGTGATTTCTCCGAATGGAAGGAAGATAAGAAAAAAAAGGCGATGGTATCGGCAGGAAGTTTGTCCGGGGGGAAAGCAACACTTATTTTGCCGCAAACATTTATGAACAAATCGGGAGAAAGTCTTAAAGGGCTTATTACAAGTAAGAAAAAAGCGGAAACGCTTGTTGTTGTGCACGATGACCTTGACCTTCCGCTTGGGACCTTGAAGATGTCTTTCAATCGCGGTTCTGGGGGACACAGGGGAGTGGAATCGATTATTCGCGCCATAAAAACGGAAACATTCATACGATTGCGTGTCGGCATTTCTCTTTCCGATTCAAAAGGACGCGCAAAAAAGCCCAATGGCGAAAAAGCGGTCAGTGATTTTATTCTTCACAAATTCAAAGACAGCGAACAAAAAATCCTCTCCAAAGTTTCCCGCAAAGCGGTGACCGTCGCCGAAACGTTACTTGCGGACGGCAGGGAAAGAGCAACCGAAATCTGCAATCAAAACTAAAAACCGCCTTTCGGCGGTTTTTAGTTTTCTTAAGATATTTCCTATTCAGATTATTCCGCGATATAGGAAAGCGCCATTTTTCTTTCTTTCGGGTCAAAGAGAGTAATCTTAAACGTGTATGACTTTCCAAGTTCAAGTTTTTCGCGCAATGTCGCTTCGTTTCCGAACTCCGAAATATGCACAAGACCGGCAATGCCTTCCTCGATTGAGGCAAGCGCCCCGTGCTTGTTGTATTTGATGATGACCCCTTTGACAACATCATCTTTTTTGTATTTCTTTTCTCCGGCTACCCAGGGGTTTTCCTTCAACGCTTTGATTGAAAGGGAAATTTTTCCGTCTTTGATTTCGATGATTTTTGCTTTTACTTTTTCACCGGGACGGTACAAGGCTTTGGGGTCTTCAACCAAAGACCAGTCGATTTCCGAAATGTGTACGAGCCCTTCAAGTCCTTCCTGAATTTTGACGAATACACCAAAGTCAACGACACCGGTGATTTCTCCTTCGATTTCGTCACCGAGCGTGTATTTATCGATAATTTTCTCCTTGTTTTTCTGTTCGGGGTCTTTTTCCGAGAAGATAAGCTTACCTTCTTTCGGTGCCGCCGAAATGATTGATACGGATAATTTTCCCCCGACAAATTTCTTCAGTTCCTCAAGAATTTTATCTTTATCTCCGTCGCTTACCCGCGGATAGTGTTCCGTTTTAAGCTGGGAAGCGGGCAGAAAACCCTGAATCCCTTGCCATTCAAGAATAAGACCTCCTTTGTTGGCATCCATTACCGAAAGCTCAAGCACGCTTTTGTTTTTGATATGCGTTTCCGCCTCTCCCCAAATGAGCGCCTGTCTCGCTTCCTTGAGCGAGATTTCAATATAGCCGTCTTTGTTTGCAACCTCGACAACTTTTCCGGCGACACGATCTCCGACATTTACTTTTTTGATAATGTCGCGCGCGCTGATGTATTCACGTCCGAATATAATTCCGGTACCGAATGGCACAAGATCAACGTACACCGCGTCTTTGGTAATAGCGATTACCGGACCCTCAATCAGGTCACCTTCAAGCGGAGGGTTTTGGGTCGCGTTGAAAAAGCCCACCATAGGGGAATCTTTTTTCTTTTTTGATTCCTTTTCTTCTTTCTCGTCTCTTTCTTCTTTTACTTCTTCCGTTACTTCTAACTTCTCTTCCTGTTCTTTAATAGTCATTGTAATTGCACAAAGAAGGTTCGTCATGTCAGAACATATCCATTATCCTGACGAGGTTATCTTCTCTGTTTTTAATAAAAGATGTACCATCTTTTGTTGCCGTCGCTAACTCGGAAGTGCAAATATCAAAACATTTCCACTTCTCTCGTTGCGCTAGGCAATAAAAAGTCCTCCAAGAGGATTCCACGTATTATATAGCAAAAAATGGCCCTGTCCAGCCGTTCCGTTTTCCTGAAAGGTAGGTTATACTGAAGCGGCATGATTATCACATATCACGGTTTGGAGGCTTTTAAGGCTCAATTTGGCGATACTGTTCTCGCCTTTAATCCCGTTTCCAAGGATTCATCGGGCAAAGTCACCCGTTTTGGGGCGGATGTGGCTTTGGTAAGTCTTTGGGACAAAGACTTTAACGGGGTGGAAAATGTCACTTTCGGAGAAAAAATTCCTTTCGTTATTTCACAGCCCGGTGAGTATGATGTTAAGGGAGTTTTCATTCAGGGATTTCCGTCAAAATCTTCTTACGGGGGCAAAGAAAGAATCAACACGATATATTCCGTAATGTTTGAAGATATGCACCTGTGTTTTCTCGGAGCCATCAAAGACGCGCAAATAGCAAACGAAACTCTCGAAGCGCTTGAGGCCGTCGATATACTTTTTGTGCCTATCGGAGGAAACGGAACATTGGATGCGGCGCAAGCGTACCGACTCGCTGTTTCTCTCGAGCCAAAAATTATCATCCCGATGCACGACACTTCCGACGGTAAGGCGCTCAAGACTTTTCTTAAAGAAGGAGGGGAGGAATCACAATCTCCCATTGATAAACTGACCATCAAGCGCAAAGACATTGAAGGGAAAAAAGGAGAGGTGTTTATCCTTTCCCCCCAATAACTTTTTTCTCTGCCCGTCTATCCGAGAACAGACGACCGGTAAAATTTCACCCATGTTTAATTTTTTGGAAAAAATTCGACAGAAACCCGAACACGAAAGACATCACATTCTTATCGCAAGTTCCGTTATCATTACACTTCTTATTGTGTTTATCTGGGGTTCTCTGTTGTATGCGCGGTATCTCGGAACCTCACAGCAGAAAAAAACATTGCAGCACACCGCCTCCCCGTTTGAGGTTTTTTTCAAAGATCTCGGTGGACATTTTGAATCGTTTAAAAGCGGGTATAAAAGTGTGGAAGATATTATCTCCGATGTCTCTTTGGAGATAAACACGGAAAACTTTGCCGTCTCTTCTTCAACCGAAACTGCGGGGACGACAACACAATCGGAGAATTTACCCTTATCAAAAGAGGAACAAAACCCTTAAAAAATAGCCTAGAATATGCTATAATTAAAGATTAGTATGGCTTCCGCGCAAGACAAAAACAAAGAGGAAAAGAGGCCCGAACAGGCCCTTGGTATCGTCCCCAGAAACATAACGACTGAAATGAAAGAGTCGTATCTTGACTATGCGATGTCGGTTATTACCGCGCGCGCCCTTCCCGATGTCCGTGACGGGTTAAAGCCTGTTCAAAGACGCATTCTCTACTCGATGCACCACATGGGTCTTACCTCATCGGCCAAATTCAGAAAATCCGCTGTTGTTGTCGGAGACGTGTTGGGAAGTTACCACCCGCACGGAGATGCTTCGGTTTATGATGCCATGGTCAAAATGGCCCAAGATTTCGTCATGCGGTATCCGTTGGTTGCCGGACAGGGAAACTTTGGAAATATAGACGGTGATTCTGCCGCCGCCATGCGATATACCGAGGCAAAGATGTCCCGTCTTTCTATGGAGACGCTTCGGGACATTGAAAAAGAAACCGTCAATTTTCGTCCGAATTATGACGGTACGAAAAAAGAGCCGGAGGTGCTTCCGGCGGGAGTGCCCAATCTTTTGTTAAACGGAACGCTCGGTATTGCCGTCGGTATGGCGACGAACATTCCGCCGCATAACCTCCGCGAAGTTATCGATGCCACCGCGTATCTTGTCGATAACACAGAAGCGACAACCGAGGATTTGCTGCAATTCGTCAAAGGGCCCGACTTTCCGACGGGGGGAATTATTTTTAATGAAAAAGACATCCATCATGCCTACGCGACCGGCCGGGGCGGAGTTGTCACGAGAGGCGTTGCCGAAATAACGGAGTCTAAAGCGGATACATATCAGATAGTTATCAGTTCCATTCCGTATCGCGTCAACAAAGCCGACCTCATTATGCGTATCGCAGACCTTGTACGGGAGAAAAAAATCGAGGGTATCAAAGCACTCCGCGACGAATCGGCCAAAGATATCCGTATCGTTATTGAACTCAAAAGCGGAAGCCAGCCGCAAAAGATTCTCAATTTTCTTTATAAACACACGCCGCTTGAGGACACATTCCACTTCAACCTCGTTGCGCTTGTTAACGGTGCGCCGCTCACGCTTTCTCTGAAGGCAATTCTCCAGGAATTTGTTTCCCATCGAATTAACGTTATTCGCCGAAGAACCGAGTACGACCTGAAGAAAGCCGAAGAGAAAGAGCATATTCTTCTCGGTCTCAAGAAAGCGCTTGACCATATTGACCAAATCATAAAACTCATCAAGGCCGCCAAGGATGTGGTTACCGCCCACGCGAACTTGATGAAGGAATTCAAGTTCTCTGACAGGCAGGCGACCGCCATTCTTGAAATGAAGCTTCAGAAGCTCGCCGGCCTCGAACGAAAGAAGATTGAAGACGAACTGAAGGCGACACAAGATTTGATTGCCGAACTCAAGAGTATTTTGGGAAGCCCGAAAAGAATTCTTACCATCATTAAAAAAGAATTGTCCGATATTTCTGAAAGGTATGGCGATGAAAGAAAAACGCGGGTAATAAAATCCGGCGCGCGCATTATGGCGCCCGAGGACCTTATTCCCGATGAAGAAAATGCCCTTGTTTTGACCGCGGGCGGGTATATCAAACGGACCAATCCGGACGAATTTCGCCGCCAGAAAAGGGGAGGAGTCGGGGTTGTTGATCTTGATACCAAGGAAGAAGATTTTGTTACGACATTTCTAAACGCATCAACGCACAGCGACCTTCTTTTCTTTACGGACCGGGGCAAAGCATACCAAATAAAGATGTACGATATTCCCGAAGGAAAACGCGCCACCAAAGGCAAATCAATTATGAATTTTCTGTCACTTGAAGCGGAAGAGCATGTTACCGCGGTGCTTCCGATGCCGAAATCCACAAAAGAAAGCGATGTGTCAATCCTCATGGTGACACAGAACGGAGAATCAAAACGCGTTGCGGCGAAAAGTTTTCATGATGTAAGGAGAAGTGGAATTATTGCCATAAAACTCGCCCCAGGTGACCAGTTGATTTCAAGTTCGTTTGCGGCAAAAGGGGACACGGTCATTGTTGTAACCGCGCACGGACAGTCAATTCACTTCAAAGAGTCCGATATTCGGGAAATGGGAAGAAATGCCGGGGGGGTCCGATGTATCCGTCTGTCTAAGTCAGACAAAGTCATCGGCGCCCGGGTGGTCAAAAAAGAGGCTCAAACCCCGTCGCTTTTGGTACTGTCCGCAAACGGTTTTGGTAAGAAAACGTCTCTTAAAGAATATAAAATTCAAAAACGGGGTGGCTCGGGAATTCGCACCGCAAAAGTGACGGCAAAAACAGGACCGATTATATCCGCCCGCATTGTCACCCCGGAAGAAGAAGAAATCGTCGCTATTTCCAAAAAAAGCCAGGTAATACGCGTTTCACTCAATGAAATTTCCACTCTCTCGCGCGGTACCCAAGGCGTACGCATTATGAAATTGCGTGAAGGGGACGCCATCGCTTCTTTGATTTGTTTGTAAGCCCGTTCCCGCTTCTTTACTCCTCTGTTATAATTGAATGTGAGATAGTCTCACACTTTTTATGTTTTCCGACCCGGAAAAAAATATTGAAGAGCTCGGCCTTATGCCCGGCATGCACGTTGCCGATATCGGCGCGGGTTCCGGTTTTTACAGCTTGTCCGCGGCAAAAGCGGTAGGAAACAATGGAAAAGTGTATGCCATTGATGTCCAGAAAGACTTGTTAAGCAGAATCAAGAATGAAGCACAGCGACAACACATAAAAAACCTTGAAGTGATATGGGGAAATGCCGAAGAACAGGGGGGAACCAAGTTAAGAGAAAGTTCCGTTGATGCGGCCATAGTCGCCAATCTTTTGTTTCAAATTAAAAACAAAGAAGGTCTAGTCAAAGAAATAAAACGCATTCTCAAGCCAAAAGGTCGCGTTCTTCTCGTAGACTGGCAGGACTCTTTCGCCGGTATGGGCCCGCAATCGGGAGACGTGGTGCTGCCTGATTCCTCAAAGGAACTTTTCGAAAAAGGTGGACTTATCTTTGAGCGCCGCATGGGAGCGGGAGCGCAACATTACGGATTTATTTTTTCAAAACCATGAGCAAATTCCAACTTCTTATAATGTTCGTATTCGGGGCGTTTATCGTGCTCGGTGTCATTATCTTTTCTGCCTCGCGTGGCACATCGACAAAGCCTGAAAATAAAGTGACGATTTGGGGGACATTGCCGCTTAGTGATTTCAATACGATGCTCAAGGAACACCCTGTGAGCGAAAATAAAGAATTCGCCATCACGTATGTCCAAAAGCGCTCTACCGAATTTGACCAGGCATTTATTGAAGCGCTTGCGGAAGGCAAAGGCCCCGACCTTGTCTTCTTGCCGCATGATTCCTTGTGGAAACATCAAGGGAAACTGTTTCCCATTCCCTATAAGAGTTATTCCGAGCGCCTTTTCAAAGACACGTTTATAGAAGAGGGGGAGTTATACCTTTCTTCCAGTGGAATCATGGGATTGCCGATTCTTGTTGACCCATTGATGATGTATTGGAATCGCGACGTATTTTCAAATGCGGGCATTAGCCGACCGCCGGAATATTGGGATGAAATGTTTACCCTCGCTCAGACGCTTACCAAAAAAGACGAGTCGTTCAATATCACCGAAAGTGCCGTAGCGCTTGGAGAATTCAGAAACATAGCCAATGCCAAAGAAATCATAAGCGCGCTTATTACTCAGGCGGGAGGTCCGATTACACAGCGGACGGACAAAGGGGCGACAGTGGTATTAAATCAAAAACTTGACCAAACGATTGTTCCCGCGGAAGCGGCTATTAACTTCTATACCGAATTTTCAAACCCCATAAAATTGTTTTATTCCTGGAATCGTTCACTCCCGCGTTCGGACAATTTCTTTACGGCGGGTGACCTTGGCATTTACTTTGGTTTTGCCAGTGAGTTGGACCAAATAAAAGCAAAGAATCCAAATATTAATTTTGACGTCGCTTTGTTCCCGCAATCGCGCGAAGGACAAAATAAAACAACATATGGCCGCGTGCAGGCGCTTTCCGTCGTGAAAAGCAGCCGTAACATCGCCGCGGCAGTTTCCATCGCGGCTATTCTTACCGACAAAGAACACAGCGCCGCATTGAGTACTATTGCGGGATTGCCCCCTGTACGCCGCGACCTGCTTTCAAAAGCTCCATCCGGCGACGCGTACAGCATTCTGTTTTATCAAAGCGCCCTCCGCGCCCGAGGCTGGCTCGACCCCGATAGCGTGGCGACAACGGCGATTTTCCAGAGCATGATAGAATCAATTACGGCGGGGCGTTTGCGAACGAGTCAGGCGGTTTCCCGCGCCCATTCGGAAATGCAGGATTTATTTAACCAAACAAAATGAAACGCACTCTTTTGGTAGTTGTTTTTTTTGCACTTCTCCCGATTCTGGTTTTTGCCCAAGGGGGCCTTATTCCTTGCGATGGGGTAGACACCAAATGTGGTTTTCCGCAACTCATTGAACTGGGTAATAACATCATTAACTTCCTGGTTATTGCTTCGATTCCGCTTGCTGTTATCAGTTTTATTTATGCCGGCTTTCTTTATCTTACTGCGGGAGGTAACGAGGGGAAAATCAAACAGGCACACAGTATTTTCTGGAAAGTTTTGTGGGGCTTCATTATCATTCTCACCGCTTGGCTTATCGTTCAACTTATTATTAACGCTTTCTTGGTGCCGGGTTATTCACTTCTTGAAAATTAATATGAAACGATTTTTATTGTCTTTTTCTTTTCTGTCACTTCTTCCGTATGTCGTACTTGCCCAAAGCGGCGGGGGAGGCGGAGGCACGATGCTTGAAAATCCTTTCAAAGGGGGAGCCGATTCGTTGGGTGATTTTGTTCAAATACTTGCAAACGACGTTGTAATGCCCCTCGGCGCGGTTGTTGTGGTGCTGTATATGATTTATTCCGGCTTTCTTTTTGTTGTGGCTCAAGGCAATCCTGCCAAACTTGAGGAAGCAAAACGGGCTTTTCTGTATTCATGCATTGGTGCGATAGTTCTTCTTGGCGCGTGGACAATTGCCCAGGTTATTCAAAATACCATTGACCAAATCACTCAATAAATATGACTCGATTATTTTTCTTACTTCTCGCTCTTATATCGCCCGTTTCTTCTTTTGGGCAATCTCCACTCGGTCCGGATAATTTCGACGATGTGGTAAGTCTCCTTATCGGTATTATGGGTCTTTTATATCCGGCTCTTGTTGCATTGGCGCTTCTTGTTTTTTTCTGGGGCTTAGCGAAGTTTATGTCCGGGGGCGGAAACGAGCAGTCGGTTGAGGACGGAAAGAAACTTATGCTCTGGGGCATCATCGGGTTGTTTGTATTGGTTTCCATGTGGGGAATCGTACGCATTTTGGTTGACAGTTTCGGTTTTGACGGAGGATTTCCCCTTGCGCCTGAGTTTTAACACATTCACTTATGAAACATTTCAATATCACTTTGCCAATAGCATTTTTCTCTCTTTTTCTGTTTCCTGTGGGAGCGTACGCCATAGACAACCTGCAGGACCTCATCTACCTTTCAGTCGGTCTCTTCAATAATATTATTTATGTCATATTCTCTTTTGCCCTTCTCATGTTTTTCTGGGGTTTGGCGAAATTTATTGCAAGCGCGGGGAACGATAAATCTATTGCCGACGGGAAACGCCTGATGTTGTGGGGCGTTATAGCTCTTTTTGTCATGGCTTCAGTGTGGGGTATTGTTGCCTTTCTTCAGGACAGCTTTGATATTACGGATCCCTACTTTTAACTTTTATTACGACAAGCGAGGAGCGCGTGGACAATTCCGATTGTACACAGCGTCCGAGTCGAAGTCGTAACAAAGGTGAGAAGATCTGGGAAATCTTCGCAAGACTCATTGAGAGTCCGCCGTAGGCGGAATCCAATGAGTGGACAGAACCTGTAAGGTTTAATACCCCGCCCCTCTGGGGTGGGAGAGAGCGAGTCTTCGAGCACCAAATGGGTGCAGGGCTTGCCCCGCGGTTAATACCCTTTATTGTAGTTGCAGATTCATCCCCGCGGCAAGCCGCGAGGGTATTCTCTGCAACTACAAGAGAGAGGTCGGCGGAGCCGACACTTCTACAACAAAGTTTGCCCTGTTGCCTCGCCCAATACCCCGTCCGCTCCGCGGTGGGGACGGGATGAGGACAAACTTTATTTTAAGCCGCAATAATCGTCTTAACCTTGACGTCGGCTGTCAACATATTTTCTTGTTTTTCCACATGGGTGCGATACAATGTATGTATCAACTTTTTTATAAAAGTAAGGTCGTTATTTAGTTTATCCTTAATAACGTTTTCTAAAAATGAAGAAAGCACTCGCCTTAACAGCGACAATCGCAGCTCCGGCATTGGCATTCGCACAGTTGGGTAATGTCGAGGACATCATAAGCGCCATCGGCAGTATCGTTACCCTTCTTATTCCGATTGCCTTTTCTGCCGCTCTTCTCTTCTTCTTCTGGGGTTTGGCTCAGTACATTCTCTCAGCAGGAAATGAGGAAGCAAAAGCACAAGGTAGAAATATGATGATCTGGGGTATTGTCGCTCTCTTCGTTATGGCATCGGTCTGGGGTCTTGTCGCCTTTATAGGTGACGCTCTAGGAATCGACCAAAGCGGAGACATAGACGTTCCTGGAGTTCTTAACAACTAATACGTCGCTTACTTTTAGACTGTATGTCCATTGGAGAGTTTCTCAATAAGGTAAGCGAAGCAATCGTTAACCCTCTGATACGTCTGATGTTTGCGGCCGCAACAATCGTGTTCGCGTGGGGCATCGTTCAGTTCATAAGCAGTGCACAGAGCGATGAAAAACGCGAAGAAGGAAAAAGAACGATGTTGTGGGGCATCATTGGAATGTTTATCATGATATCGGTATACGGTATCGTCGCAGCCCTTCTCGGAACATTCGGAATCGATAGCGACTACTTCTAAAGTAAACCAGTATAGAACACAAAATCCCTCCGTCTTAAGCGGAGGGATTTTTGTAAATAAAAAGCGGGAAAGATTTTTTTAATCTTTCCCGCTTTGGTTTTCTACTGAGGGTTTTGAATATTAAGTCGCACCTCAACATCCTCTTGTGTTGCGGATTGGAAGCGGACGGCATATGTCGGGCTGGGTATTGAGACATCGGTATCTTTTTCGATGCGATATACCTCACCAGTATTAACCCTCATTACCTTAATTGGGTTTGGCCTTGATTCGAATTCCCATCGTGCTCCCCGAGGAATGTGAACAATTTCGCTCCACGTTTCCCGAGGTGCTATGACGGAGAATTCTCCCAGTCGGTACTGCACCTCCTCTTTGACAACTTTTTGTGGTTCTTTTTTCTTTTCGAAAAAGGCGTCCACAGACTTTTGGTCCATTCCCAAAATATTAAGGAAAAGAACCACAAAGAGAAGAATCACGATGGAGATCTTCTTTTTGAAGTCGAAAAAGACAGAAAGAAGAATACCACCGATGCTTACAAACCAGAAGAGATTCCCGTTGGCAAACCACTTGTGCCATGTTGTGGGCGAAAGCCCCCAAACGATTCCATAGGCGACAATGAGAGCAATAAGGAACTGCCACGCATGCGCCGGGATCCAAGAGGGGATAACGTTTCTCCAATCCTTGAGCCGGTCCAGGATTGAGTAATCAACCTTCTCTCCCTTTGCTGCTTTCAATTTTGCTGTTTTTTTCTCTGTTTCCGGTTTGATTTTACTTAGGAGCCAGAGACCAGCTCCAGCGATTGCAGTAAAAATTACCGTTCCAACAAGTATTTTAAACATATTAGCCACCCTCCTTTAAGATAGATTTTTTAAAGAACTGCTTTGAATTCCTAAGAACTATTATAGCATATTTTACAATTTAGTCAAATAAAAAGCCGGTCACGAAATCGTGACCGGCTGGTTTTTCACTATGTACTAACATCGTCTTTCTTTTTCTCTTTCTCCTTTTCAGTACCCTTTTTTTTCTTTTTGGGTTCAGTAGAAATCGGCAATAAGGTGGTGACACCTGTTTGTCCTCCACTATTTATTACCAAAGTACTAATCTCACTCTCTTGCCCCAGATTTCTGGTGGCAAGGTCAGTTTTAAGAAGATCAACACCTCCCTCGTATTTGTCTGCTACTTCGAGGAGTTTTTTCAAACCCTCTGCCTCTCCTGTTCTTCTTAAGAGGGCCGCTTGTTGATCCCCCTCTGCATCTTTGATTTTTGCTTCCTTGTTAAGTCTGGCAATTTCGATTGCTTGCAGAGCTTTGGTAACATCTGCCTGTGAAGCGGAAGGTTCAAGTTCCACAAAGTTAACCTGGGAAATCTCCACTCCATAATTTTCTCTCAGGCTATTATTGATAGACGTTACCTTTTTTACCAGGTCGGCATCATTCCCCTCCTTGTCCTGAGATCGGAGTGTCTCGAAATCCACCGTACCGCAATAAGAGACAAGTGCTCCCTGTATTGCTGCGATTACAGGAGAGAACCATTGCCCTTTGAATACAAAGATGGGCTTGTAGGGAAATACAACTTGCAGTGTGACAATGATGGTTATGTTGATCTTGAAGTTTCCTTTAAGTTCAACGTCTATTGCCTCAACAGGGTAGGGGTATTTCCAGAACAACGAATTTACCTGTTCATCACGAGGGACTATTTTATACCCAACCTTTTCTTTGATGAATTTTTCCCAAATAAACTCATAGGAATACACCCGAGTTCTGGGGTAATCAATACCAACAAAGTAAATTCTTTTTTTGTCCAATCCCAGACGTCTACTTAACCATCCAGGAATGCCCACATCATTCGGTGTTCCTTTTCCTTTCACGATTTCCGCTTCCATCCCTTCACCTTTAATGTAGTATCCGGGAATGTTGGCAAGAATTCGCTTAAGCGTATCGCCCTCGACGATAAATTTTATCTGACCTTCGGGCAATGTCGTGAAGTATATGTCTGCCCGCGCCAGAAAATAAACCGCGAGAGGAACAAATACAAAAACAACAAGCGAAAGCAGGGCTGCCGCTATCACAAACTGTCCCACAAAGATTAATATTTCCATTTCTCTACCTCCTTTAAGGTTTAGAAAGACAATGTAAAAGAACTGCCTTTTAGCTTTTTCCTAATAAGGACAGTACCACTTTTTTGGTAAAAAGTCAATAGATAGAAAGATAAAATAAAGAGCCTCAATAGGGCTCTTTATTTGTGGTGGGCAGAGGGAGACTTGAACTCCCATGGATTGCTCCGCTAGCTCCTAAGGCTAGTGCGTCTACCAATTCCGCCATCTGCCCGATGATATTTACTAAATACAGGATTTTCGGCTTCTTCGTGTTGTCGCGCTCCGTCTCGGACTCGCTTGTGTGTCGTCACAGATAAATTTGCTGACGCAAATTTTCTGCGACCCCGGCTCGTGGTTTTTGCCTTGAGCAAGGCTCAAACAAAAACATCACTGCGCCCCGGACAAGTTAAAAACTTTGCCTTGCAAACTTTTTTAACTTGTCCGCCCAGCAGGATTCGAACCTGCGACCGTTTGCTTAAGAGGCAACTGCTCTACCAACTGAGCTATGGGCGGGAATATATCAATTTCAAACTTGCATCGTGGCTGTTATCTGCCAAAACAGCTATGGGCGGATAATTCAATACTGTAACAAAGTTTTTTGCGATTGACTAACTTTACCGAACCGATTCATACGTTCCTTCCGTTTGATGTTTTCTGAATACAAACTGCCACAGTTGGTTATCCCGAACATGAAAAGTGGCAGCCGAACTCAAAAGGTAATATTTCCACATTCGATAGAATCTTTCTCCGTATTTTTCTTTAAGCGTAGGCCACGCGTTGTTGAACCGTTTAAACCACTCTCGTAATGTTGTTGCATAGTCCGGTCCGAAGTTTTGAAGGTCTTCCAGTATAAAATATGCCCGTGATGCTTTTTCTATCTGCGTAAGTTCGGGAAGCATGCAATTGGGAAAAATATATTTTTCAAACCACGGATCTCCTCGCACCCCCGGAGCGTTTGTGCCGATTGTGTGTATAAGGAAAACCCCCTTGTCCTTAAGAAGGGACAATACCTTTTTGAAAAAAATAGGGAAATATTTGTATCCCACATTCTCAAACATTCCGACTGAAACTATTCTGTCGAATTCTCCGACAGTGTCTCGATAGTCCTCAATACGAATTTCAATAGGGAGGTCTTTCACACGTTCTCTCGCCATAGCCGCTTGCTCTTTAGATACCGTAATACCCACTCCTTTTATTCCATAATTTCGTGCCGCATATTCCAAAAGGCCACCCCAACCACACCCGATTTCAAGCAACTTCATTCCTTTTTTGAGTTTAAGTTTTTTGCATATAAGGTCGAGCTTGTCTTCTTGTGCCTTATCGAGACTTTTTGCATTACGCCAATATCCGCACGAATAAATCATTCGCTTGTCGAGCATCTTTTCAAACATCTCATTTCCGAGATCATAATGTTTTTTAGCGCTTTCAAAAGCGCGTTTCTTCATTCCAATCACTCCAAAAAGACCGGCAATGTATTGCGAGGCTATGGATAATAACAGACGGGGGGAACGAATTATTTTGAGAGGAAGATTTGCTTTAAGAATTCTCCCGATAGTTTCTTCCAAATCATCCGATTCCCACCAGCCGTCCATATAAGACTCTCCAAGTCCGAGTGAACCGAAACGTACTAGGCGGTCAAAGAACCCTTCATCTTTTACCCGCATATCCCATGGTTGAGAACCGTTTATTGTGAACTCTGCTTCACGTGCCAGTGCCTCCACAAACTCTTTTGAAGTCATACTAGCGATTATTCCATGAAACAGGGGAGTATTTCAAGGGAAACTTATTTGTTCTTGGTGCCCGGGGCGAGAGTCGAACTCGCATGCCGTGAGGCAGAGGATTTTAAGTCCTCCGTGTATACCATTCCACCACCCGGGCAAAACCTTTAAAAGGTTGGAGGCGTAGGGGGGAATCGAACCCCCGCATGGCGGTTTTGCAGACCGCAGCGTTTCCACTTCGCCACTACGCCTTACACAAGTTCATCAATACGTTGTCGATTCTTCTCTCCTTTGTCGAGTGCAAATTCAAAAAAGGGAACTTTCCTGATTTTGATACGTTCAAGAACGTAATGTCTCAATTCTCCCGCTTTTCTTTTAAGAAAGTCAAGCGTTTCGGCTTCCAGTGCTTCCGGATACACACTTACAAAAACGATAGCCGTCTTAAGGTCGGGAGAAAGTCCCAGATTGGTAACTGTAACAATGGCCGAGTTTTCCAATGTACGTTGGACGAAATCGGCGGCAAGCGCACGCATCGTGTCGTTTGCTTTTTCTACTCTGTGGCTCATTTTTCGACAAAGATAACGGAATGCAATAAATCTCCGGTTGCAGGTTCGATTTTCGACTCAATGGTAATTCCACACTCTTCTCCTTCGGTGGCTTCACTTATTCTGTTTTTCAATTTTTGCATTTCACGTATTGAGCCGACCCCGATTTCCACTCCACGTCGAATAATCTTTACTTCGGTACCTGTCTTGATGGAACCTGTTTCCACCCGTCCCCCGACGATATATTTATTTTTCTCCGCACTGAATGTTTTAAGAACTTTCAATGTTCCTATGATTTCTTCCACGGTAATTTTCGGGGTTTTTTCTTTCAATACTTCTTCAATTCGTTCCAGAAGACCGTAAATAACATCGAATGTTTCAACCGTAATTCCCGAACGTTCTGCAAGGTCCTTTGCCCCACTGTCGATTTTCGTGCGAAACCCAAACACAATGGCGTTCGGATGGGAAATAGCAGACTTGATATCGCTTTCCGAAACGGCACCTATGCCCGCGCGGATAACTTTCATTTTTGCTCTTTCATTTTGGAGTACCTCGATTTTTTTCGTCAGCGCTTCCAAGGAGCCCGATGTGTCGGCCTCAATGATGACGGGGATAACAAAACGGAGGTCCTCACTCTCCTCTTTTTTGTTTTTAATTTCCACTTTATTTTGTCCTTCGGCATATTCCTGCGCTTCGTTTTTGGACAAAAAGGTTTTAAACAAAGCTCCGACGGGAGGAAGCGTGTTCCAGCCGATAATGCGCACCGGAGAGGAAAAACTTGCCTTCTCAATTTTTTCTCCCTTGAAATTTTCCATAATACGCACGGGTGCATATGCTCCGTCAGATGCGACAAAAGATCCGCTTTCAAGAGTTCCATTTTTGATAACCAGCGTTGCTGTTGAGCCTTTGCGCGGGTCGAGTTCATTTTCAAGTACGATGCCTTCCGCGGGGATGGACGGGTTTCCCGTGAGTTCTTCAAGTTCCGCAACGAGGAATATCATGTCCAAAAGTTCCGGCACTCCCTGTCCGGTTTTACCGGAGATGGAAACAAAAGGAATCGTGCCTCCGAAGCCTTCCACGTACACTTCGTTTTCCGCAAGGCTCATCTTTGTTTTTTCAATGTCCGCTTCGGGCTTGTCCACTTTGTTGATGGCGACAATGAAGGGGATACCGGCTTCCTTGATTTCTTGATACGCTTCCTTTGTTTGCGGTTTAACTCCTTCTTCCGCCGCCACAACAAGCACCGCAATGTCGGCGATTGCCGCGCCCCGGGCTCGGAGTGCGGAAAAAGCTTCATGACCGGGTGTGTCAAGAAATGTTAACTGTTTTTTGATTCCTGTTGCGGTCGTGTATGTCGCTTCATACGCCGAAATGTGCTGAGTAATCCCGCCGCTTTCCTTTTCCGTGACGTTTGTTTTGCGTATGTAATCAAGCAGGGTCGATTTACCGTGGTCGATGTGACCCATGACGGCGATGACTGGTGTTCGCTCCGACAAATTGTTTATTTTCTTTTCCATGACTAGTGATTACTTACCGAATGTTTAGCCTTCTCCAGAACGTGTTTTTCCTCGTCGGTCAATTCATATTCCGACGAGAATTCTTTTATAGGTTTTGAAAAAACGCTTACCCGTTCACGCGAGTACAGACTTGATATGACGACGCCGTTTCCTTCTTCGTTTACGAATGCTGTCGCGAAACTCTGATTTCCTCCCGCACCTGTGCCCTTAAAAGGATTGAAACGTACCGTCTCCACGGCGCGCGTGCCTGTCTTCATCCTTTTTTCAAGATTTTCAAGGTGGGCCGAAGTTTCTTTCCGTGAACGGTCAAGGGATTTAATGGCGCTGTGAATATAATGCACCACTTCCTCGAAATCTTTCGCCTTTTGTCCTCCAAACACTCTCTGTATTCTTACTTCAAGGCGGATAATCCACCCTATAAGGATAACGATAATTCCTGCGGCAATGTATAAAATTGTGTATATATCGGACATTGTGGAGAAAGTGCGTAACGTTACGGATTATACAAGAAAGGGACCGAAACGCAAAACAATTGAAATTTGAAACGGAAGTACGTAGAATGACGCCATGCCAATTTTTCCCAAGAAAAAAAGAATATTCCTCGATTACGCGTCAACGACGCCCGTATTGCCCGAGATAGCAAAGGTCATGGCACCGTTTTTGCAGGAACAATTTGCGAATCCGTCCGCACTGTATAAGGAAGGTGTGGAGGCACGGGCCGCCGTCAGTGAAGCGCGTCTTGCAATAGCCCGTACCCTCGGAGTCCGCAAAGATGAAATTGTTTTTACCGGTAGCGGTACCGAATCCATCAATCTCGCCATACTCGGGGTAGCGAACGCATACAAAGGTAAACGTCCTCCACACATCATCACGACAAAAATCGAGCATGCATCCGTGCGCAAAGCCGTTGAAGAGGTTGAGAGAATGGGAGGAAAAGTTACCGCTATTTCTCCGAACGAAGAGGGAATGGTTTCCGCTACCGATGTGTTTGAGGCAATTACCGAAGACACTGTTCTTGTTTCCGTTATGTACGCAAACAATGAAATAGGGACCATTCAGCCGATAAAAGAAATAGGAAGAACGATTCACGAATACAGGGAAGCACGCAAGAAAAAGTATCCATACTTCCATACCGACGCAAGCCAGGCGGCCAATTACCTTCCCGTTTCCCCGTCCCGATTTTATGCCGACCTTATGACACTTGATGCGACAAAAATGTACGGACCGAAAGGTGTCGGAATGTTGTATGTGAAAGAGGGGACGCATATCACGCCTATTATCCACGGAGGCGGGCAGGAAAACGGATTGCGTTCAGGAACGGAAAACACGGGAGCGATTGTTGGCATGGCCCGCGCGCTTCTCATCGCACAGACTGACCGGGAAAAAGAATTTGAACGGCTGAAAAATCTTCGCGATTATTGCATCTCACAAATTAAAAAATATTTTCCGAGCGCAACAATAAACGGCAGTGCGACGGAACGTCTTCCGAATAACGCAAATATATGTTTCCCCGGAATCGACTCGGAATTTGCCGTCATATCTTTGGATGCCGAAGGAATTGCCGTATCCGCCGCGAGTTCATGCCGCACGCTTGCAGAAAGATCGTCTTCTTATGTAATTGAAGCGATAGGGAAGAAAGAATGCGCATCATCAAGCCTGCGTTTTTCTTTCGGACGCTTTACGACAAAAGAAGAGGTGGATGCGTTACTCAAAGGCCTTGTACGGAGGATACGAAGCAATTGATTCTACGGCTTTTTTTGCTATCATTAAGCGCATGGAAGATCTCAGCAAACAACAACTCATACTCCTTACACTTTTATTGAGTTTCGTCACGTCAATTGCTACGGGAATTATCACCGTCTCTTTGCTTAACGAGGCCCCGCAAGAAGTGACGCAGACAATAAACCGGGTAGTCGAAAAAACGATTGAACGCGTTGTTCCTGTAGAAATTCCCGGAACGTCCACAACGAAAGAAGTTGAGAAAATCACCGTCATAGTAAAAGAGGAGGACCTTGTCATCGATTCCGTGGAAAAGAACAGCAAAAGCATCGTGCGTCTCAAAAGAACCGTTGGCGAAGGAACGGATACGTTCCAAGGCTTTGGTCTTATAGTGAATTCAAACGGTCTTACCGTTTTTCCCGAAAACGCTTTTGTTGAAGGAGGAACGTATCAAGGCGTGTTTTTTGATGGTGCGACAACCTCAATAAGTATTGCAAGTGCCGATACGAAAAACGATTTGGTCTATGTCCAACCTTCGGTCTTTTCTTCTGACCCGAAAAAACCGTACGCTTTTTTCCCGGTAACTCTTTCCAAGGCTGTGCCCAAACTTGCCCAGAGCGTCATCGTTCTTTCCGGTGTTGATACAACCTCAATCGCAACGGGCAGAATTTCAACGTTTGGTTTTACTGAAGTACCCGTGAAGGAAGGGGAGCCGAAAGCGAAAATTCTTTCTTCCATTAAAACGGACATTACTTCAAAAAACGAAGATCTCGGAAGTCCTCTTCTCAATTTGTCAGGAGAAGTAATGGGAATAAAAAGTGTTTTTACCGAGAGTGTTTACCTGCCTTCCTCGGTCTTGAAAACAAGCCTTGCCACAAGTACACCTGCCGCGCAGTAAAACGTTGACATACAGTTTTTATATTGTATTGTGATAATACTTATTTTTACGTATGCCGCCATTTAATCAATTTACAACCAAAGCCAAAGAAGCCATACGCAAGGCCCATGAACTTGCTATTGAGCGTGGGCAAAACCACGTAAATCCGCTTCATCTTCTTACCGCCCTCATTTTACAGGAAGAAAGCATGGTCACTTCCATACTCGACAAACTGGAGATTGATTCGGTGCTTCTTACCGATTCGCTTGTCGATTCCATAGACGGCCATGAATCACACGGAATGCTTTCTCCCTCATATCAGATTTATCTTACGCCGGAACTTGCCCAAATTCTTGAAGGCAGCGTGAAGGTCGCGGGGAGTCTCGGAGATGATTTTGTTTCCACTGAACATTTGTTTATTACGTTTCTTGACGTTCCGGGCGCCGCGCGCGAACTTTTGTCCCGATTTAAAATCAACAAGCATGATGTTCTGAAAGTCATTGAAGAATTAAAAAACAGCAACGTAACGGATTTGCAACAGCCAAAACGATTCAAATCTCTTGCCAAATACACGCGCAGTCTTACAAAACTTGCTTCGGAAAACAAACTCGATCCCGTGATTGGGCGTGAAAACGAAATCAATCGCATTATCCAAATTCTTTCCCGTCGGACAAAAAACAATCCGATTCTTATCGGAGAGGCGGGTGTCGGGAAAACGGCTATTGTCGAAGGTCTTGCCACAAAAATGGTAACCGGAGATGTTCCCGAATCGCTTCGCGAAAAAGAGCTCGTGTCTCTTGATCTGGGACTGTTGGTCGCGGGAACGAAATACCGCGGTGAATTCGAAGAACGATTGAAAAATATTTTGAAAGAAATCGAACGTTCCGAAGGTAAAATCGTTCTCTTTATCGATGAAATTCACACTATTGTCGGAGCAGGTTCGGCCGAGGGTTCCATTGACGCGTCCAACATGCTCAAACCTCCGCTTGCGCGCGGGGAGTTGCGCGCTATAGGGGCGACGACGCTCAAAGAATATCAAAAACACATTGAAAAGGATCCGGCCCTTACCCGCCGCTTCCAGCCTGTTTTTGTTTCCGAACCTTCCGTTGAAGATACCATTGCCATCCTGCGAGGCCTTAAGGAGCGCTACGAGCTCTACCATGGTGTTCATATCACCGACGAAGCTATTCAGTCCGCAGTCAATTTAAGTTCCCGCTATATCACCGACCGTTTTCTTCCGGACAAGGCTGTTGACCTTATTGACGAGGCGTCTTCGTTTTTGAAAATTTCCCTTGAAAATATGCCACCCGTGCTTTCGGAAACCCATTCACGCATCACAAAATTGGAAATTG
Source organism: bacterium (assembly GCA_030690305.1). Taxonomy (NCBI): domain Bacteria; species bacterium. The sequence continues at coordinate 23,903 of JAUYHB010000022.1, forward strand.
AAAGAGAAGCTCTTAAAAAAGAAGCGTCCGAAACGAAAGGAAATACGAAAGCAAAATTGCGCATCAAGGAAATAGAAAAAGAAGTCGCCGATTTGCGCGAGCAAACATCCGAGCTTGAACTTAAATGGAAAAACGAAAAAGAAACGGTTACGGATATAAAAAGAATAAAAAAAGAACTCGATGTCCTGCGTATCGAAGGCTATAATGCCGAAGCCCAGTCCGATCTTACAAAAGCGGCGGAAATACGATATGGAAAAATCCCCGCGCTTGAGAAGGAACTTGAAACAAAAACACGAAGACTCAAACGTCTTCAGATTTCCCGCCGTATTCTCAAAGAAGAAGTCACCGAATCCGATATTGCCGACATTGTTTCCCGATGGACGGGAGTCCCTGTTTCCCGAATGCTTGAAAGCGAAGCGCAGAAACTTTCCCGAATGGATGAAGAACTTGAAAAACGGGTTGTCGGTCAAACGGATGCCGTCAAACGGGTGTCAGACGCTATCAAGCGCGCCCGCGCCGGAATTTCGGACCCGCAACGCCCTATCGGTTCTTTTCTTTTCCTCGGTCCTACCGGTGTCGGGAAAACCGAGCTTACCAAAGCACTTGCCGAATTTCTCTTTGATGACGACAAGGCGCTCATTCGCGTCGATATGTCTGAATTCATGGAAAAACATTCCGTTTCAAAAATCATCGGTTCGCCTCCCGGTTATGTCGGCTATGATGAAGGCGGCGGGCTGACCGAAAAAATCCGTCACCGACCGTACTCTGTCGTTCTTTTCGATGAGATAGAAAAAGCTCACCCTGAAGTGTTCAATATTTTGCTTCAAGTCTTGGATAATGGGACATTAACCGATGCCAAAGGACGAACGGTGAACTTCCGCAACGCCGTTATTATCCTCACCTCAAATATCGGTGCCCAGTATATCGATAAAATGGAAAAACTCGGTTTTGGAGGGCAGGGAGGTGATGCAGCGGTATACAACGACATCAAATCAAAAGTGATGGATGCACTCAAGGATTATTTCCGTCCTGAATTCTTAAACCGTCTTGATGACATCATCATTTTTGACATCTTGAACAGAGAAGCGGTTGCAAAGATTGTAGAAATCCAAATAGACCAGATTACCGAACGTCTGTACCAAAAGGAAATTTCGCTCGCTATATCGCCTGAGGCCATGGAATTTATCGCAAAGGAAGGATATAACCCGCAATACGGAGCGCGCCCTCTCAAGCGTTTGATTCAGACCAAAATCCTAAACCCAGTTGCTTCTTTGATTCTAAGTAAAGGAGTAATGAAGGGTGGAGTTGTATCGATAGGCTTTAAGAGCGGAGAATTTACTTTCGATATAAAAAAGGGAAGGAAGGGAAGTCTCATTGCTGAAAACATACTGACAACCGACTCGGTTTCTTAAACAAAAACCCCTTGCGTAAAGCGGGGGTTTTTGTTCGAAGGTGGGCACGGAGAGACTTGAACTCTCAAGGACAAAGTCCATACGCTTCTGAGACGTACGCGTATACCAATTCCGCCACGTGCCCATCTGGATTGTTTAGTTATACAACAATCTCCTTTACTTTTCTAATTTTTGCCTTTACATTTATCTGTATCGCGCAGGTGGCGGAGTGGTCAATCGCACCTGACTGTAAATCAGGCGGCTTATGCCTACGGGGGTTCAAATCCCTCCCTGCGCACACGAAAAAATGTCCAGCTTTGTGCTGGATTATTTTTTGTTGTCACTTTCACAAAGTATGCTATTCTTTTTTCAGACCGTGAGGGGAGCGATTCCCTCCTTTACATATATACGTTCTTTCACAAGAGAAACAAAAAAGATAGAAAAATCCCAAATATATCTTTGGAGAAAGGATTGAAGTAATGGATAAAAACAAAGTTGAGGTTGAGGCGCCTTTGCCCAATGTCAAACTCAATCAGAAAGAGAATCGTGTCATCAGTTTTTTCAAATACGCGACGCTTCTTGATTGGGAGGATTGGACTTGGCAGATGCGTAATCGTATTCAAGCTAAAGATAAGGGTGTTTTATCCAAGCTCATAAATCTGACACCTGAAGAAGAGAGGGGTATAGACGGGTGTAAAGACAAACTCACTATGTCTATACCACCGTACTGGGCAAGTCTCATGGACCCCGAAGATCCGACATGCCCGATACGTCTTCAGACTATCCCGCAAGGCCTTGAACTTGAAGAAGCAAGTGATGAAATGAAGGACCCGTGCGGGGAGGACAAAAACATGCCTGTGTACGGACTTGTTCATCGCTACCCGGACCGAGTTTTGTTTTTGGTGAATGAGATGTGTGCTATGTATTGCCGTTATTGCACACGCTCCAGGATGGTTGGAGATGGAAATCGGACGCTTCGGCCTGAGACATACGAGGCCGCGTATGATTATATACGCTCCAACAAAAAAATCCGTGACGTATTAATCTCCGGAGGTGACCCCTTAACCCTTGGAGACAGGATGCTTGAGGAGATTATCAAAAACCTCAGGGCGATTCCTCATGTGGAATTCATACGCATCGGAAGCCGTGTTCCTGTAACTCTGCCGCAACGCGTCACCAATGACTTTGTCGCCATGCTAAAGCGCAACGGCCCTATTTGGATGAGCATTCACTTCAATCATCCCAAAGAAGTGACCAAACGCGTAAAATTAGCCTGCGGTCTCTTGGCTGACAATGGTATCGTAATGGGAAGCCAAACGGTGTTACTCAAGGGAGTTAACGACAAGCCCTCAATCATGAAAAAACTTTTTCATGAACTTCTTCAGATACGGGTGCGTCCCTATTATATTTATCAATGCGATCCGATATTGGGTTCGAAACATTTTAGAACCCCAGTATCCGTCGGAATAAATATAATGGAAAAATTACGCGGACACACGACTGGCTATGCCGTTCCCACGTACGTCATAGACGGTCCGGGTGGTGGAGGCAAAATACCCATTGCTCCTCCCTACATTCTTTCCTACGAAAATGGAACAACAACTCTTCGTAACTATAACGGAGAGAAGTATGTTTACCATGATCCTTAACGGATCTTGTTTCTCAAAAGGGCAACCGCAACGGTTGCCCTTTTTGTTTGCTCCGATGCCGAAAACCCTGTATGATTAAGCCATATTATGACCGGACCCAAGAAATACTGCTACTTTAACGGGAAAATTATTCCGTTTTCACAAGCAAAAATAAGTGTAGACGACTTAGGGGTGACGCGGGGCTATGGTGTGTTTGATGTTTCAAAATCATATGAAGATGGAAAAGTGTTTCTTCTTGATGCTCACGTAAACAGATTTTTCCATTCCGCGGAAACAATTGGCCTTCTGCCTCCGATGTCAAAAAAGACCCTTGCCCGCATTATACAGACGCTTCTAAAGAAAAATGGCGGAGGAGAAGCGCAAGTGCGTGTTGTGATGACGGGCGGGGCGCCCGTGGACGGATTACGGTTTAATAAAAAGAAACCAACCATATTTATTTTAATAGAACCCTTCATTCCTTTTCCGCATTCCGTATATAAAAACGGCACAAAACTGATGACCCACGAATTCCAGCGTGCTTTCCCGAGGGCCAAAACAACCAACTATATTACGGCGGTTTCCTTGCAGGAAGAGCGGGTTAAAACAAAAGCAATAGAGATACTTTTTGTTTCAAGGGGATTTGTGCGAGAGGCGAGCACAAGCAACGTTTTTATTGTCAAAGGAAATAATGTGATTACGCCCTACGAAGGTATTTTGCTCGGTATTACTCGCGATTTTGTATTAAAACTTGCAAAACCGCTTTATCACATTGAAGAAAGAAATATCCGAACCGAAGAACTGTTTTCCGCAGACGAAGTGTTTTTGACCGCGACCAATAAAGAGATTGTTCCTATTGTAAACATCGATGGTAAAAAAATAGGAAACGGCAAGGTGGGGAAAAACACAAAACAGCTGATGCACCTTTTCAGAGAAAAAACAGGACCCTCCTCGATTCAGTTATTGTAAGCAAAGCTTGCAACGGCGGTGCTCGGCGATAAAGAATCCATAAATGTCTTCTTTACTCCTTGCTGGCCGTTGTAAGGTCGAAGTTTTTGCGATACTATCCCACAATATCGGGGGATTAGGTAAGTGGTATACCGGCGGTCTCCAAAACCGCATTCGGAGGTCCGATTCCTCCATCCCCCGCCGATGAAATACAACAAACTTGTGCGGGATAATATTCCCGAACATATCAAAAACAAAGGTGAAATGGCGCTTACCCACATTGCCGACGACAAGGAATATTGGCTGAAGCTTAAGGAAAAGTTATCGGAGGAAGTAAAAGAATTTTTCGGAAACGAGAGCATTGAAGAAATGGCGGATATTCTTGAGGTGATTGAGGCAATAAACACCTTTAAAGACTTCAACGGCAAAGAACTGTCCCAGGTGAAAGAGAAAAAAGCGGCAGAGAAAGGGAAATTCCAAAAAAGAATTATCCTTGATGAATCGTAAAAAATTTTACTTCCTTCTCTATTTTCGCCAAGTCTGTGAGGGTAAACCATTTAATGCGCGTATCTTTCTTGAACCAGGTCTTTTGTCTTTTTGCATATTTTTTTATCTCGCTTTCAAGCCTGGTAAGCATTTCATTCTTTGAAAGTCTTTTCTGAAGATACAAAGCAATATATTTGTATTCCAGCCCAAATGACTCAAGCCGTTTAAAAGAAAGCCCGTGGGCACGCAAATGTTTTACTTCCTCAGCCATTCCTTGCCCCACGCGTTCCAATAATCGGGTACGGATCTTTTTTTGTAGTATGTTGTTGTCTGTAGAAATTCCTATCTGAAGCGCATCGAATTTTGCCTTCCTTTTTAACGTCGGTACATGCCCCAATTGCTTTGCAATCTCGATTGCCCGAATCAAACGACGGGCATTTTTTGTGTCTATTGTTCTGTACCTCTTTGGGTCAAGTTTCTTCAGAATCTCGCCCAATTGTGTTACCGATTTTTTCTCCAAGTTACGACGTAATTTTACATTTGGTTTTACTTCGGGGAGAGACATATTATCTACTACCGCCTGGATATAAAACCCGGTCCCGCCGCACACAATCGGTAATTTTCCCTTTTTAATGATTTTATTTATCGTTTTTTCGGCAAGTTTTTTGTATTGAACAACAGTGAACGTTTTTTTGGGGGACGCAATGTCAAGAAGATGGTGGGGAATACCACCCATCTCTTTTTTTGTTATTTTCCCCGTTCCTATATCAAGCCCTTTGTATACCTGCCGTGAATCCGCGGAAATAATTTCTCCCTTGAATTTTTTTGCCAATTTGACGGCAAGTGCGCTTTTTCCCGAGGCGGTTGGCCCTAAAATGACAAGTATTTTTTCCATCACTTCACTCTAGAATAATCTCCAAATATTTGCTATCATCTCTCCTCAGGTCACGCGAAGTGCCTGACACCTTCATAATTGAAGGTCTCTCCCGGCACGCAAAGTTTTTTCAGGTGCTTCAAAGGCTTAAGAGCCTGTAAGGTCTTTCGACTTCTCCCTTTTAGGAAAGTCGCCTAAGCCTTAAAGCCAGGGACTAGAACGTCCCTGGCTTTTTATTTTGCATGCGGGTAGGGAGATATCTCACTTCTCGAAAACCCACGGTTTTCCGACGGGCTGCGCCCTGCCTTCCTACACGGGAAACTCCCGTTTCCCGACCCCTTCCCAGTTCGATTCTCCCTATGTAACTCGTAAAAATAAAATACCCGGCATAAAGCCAAGTATTTTATTTCTATGCGGGTAGGGAGAATCGAACTCCCGCCTCAACCTTGGGAAGGTCGCGTCCTACCACTAAACCATACCCGCGCTAGATGAATCTTATCAGTTTTCTCACTTTTTCTTCAACAAACAAAAAGCGTCAACAATGAAGTTGACGCTTTTGGATTCAGCCCTATTTGAGGGCTTCGGGAAGATAGGGGAAAGAAAGAGTTCCTCTGGGCTTTGTAAGCACGCCTTTCGAAAAATCGATGCCGCTCCTAATGGCTTCAAGAAATTTTTCCTTGTATTTCTGCGCGTAATACACCGGTGCCTCTCCTTCTTTCCGCTTGATCCGCAGATTGCCGTAGAAAGGGCTGTTGCATGCGCCGTACTCAATCAGCGCTTCCAAGTCGCATGCTTTGTACCCGAGTTCCACGTACTGTCTTTCAAATAGTTCCCAGGTTTCAAAAATGCTGTTGAATTTTTTCAACATCTTTCCGAAATTTTCAGGCAGGTCCCCGACCTTGGAATAAATGTAACTTACCACTTCCCCAAATCTGCTTCCCGCCTTCAGGTAAAATTCCTCCACCTTTTCCTCCGTCAGTGACTCTAAAAATTTCATATTCCCCCTCCTTTTTTAAGAACAAACCTATCCAACTTCTCTATTTAATAGAATAGCGCAAAACAAACTCCTGTCGAGTAAAAATCCCCGAAGGGATTATTATTTTTCGCGTCATACAACCCCGTATCAGGAAGATAGGAGCGAAGCGACGTAAGAAACCGCAGGTGTCTTAAGCGGGGGTCGGGGTTGTATGGTGCCGAGGGAGGGACTTGAACCCTCATGATGTTGCCACCGCGGGATTTTGAGTCCCGTGCGTCTACCAATTCCGCCACCTCGGCATACTGGTATACGTTACTACAAAGGCGGTGCCCTTTCAATTCGAAAAGTAAACGGGGTATGTTAAAATAGGTTATTACTCCGACCATGTCCAATTTCTACAACGATTCAATTTTCTGGATTGAAACCGAAAAAATAAAACCAAACCCTTTCCAACCGAGGCGTGATTTCGATTCGGCTCAGCTGGAAAGTCTTGCCGATTCGGTGCGCCAGTACGGAATTCTGCAGGCCCTTGTCGTGACGAGAAAGGAAGTGCCGATGGAGAACGGCGGATTGGCGGTTGAATACGAACTTATCGCCGGAGAACGCCGTCTTAGAGCGGCAAAGATCGCGGGACTCTCTTCGGTTCCGGCTCTTATCCGCACCGGAGAGGAAAGCGATTTGATGAAGCTTGAGATTGCCATCATAGAAAATATCCAGAGAGAAGACCTTAATCCAGTTGACCGCGCCCGCGCGTTCCAACGTCTTGTCGATGAATTCGGATTCAAGCATGGGCAGATAGGCAAGAAAGTCGGCAAAAGCCGAGCATATGTCACAAACACTATGCGTATTCTCTCTTTGCCCGTTGAGATTTTGGATGCATTGTCGGCGGGACAGATTTCGGAAGGACACACACGCCCCTTGATGATGCTTGAAGACAGGCCGGAAGAACAGACCACCCTCTTTAAGGAAATCATGTATAAAAAAATGTCGGTCCGGGAAGCTGAAGCAATTTCACGTAAAATCGCCTTTGACCGCATTCGAAACAAGGAATATATTCCCGACCCTGAACTTATGGAATTGGAAGGGAAATTGGCCGAGTCTCTCGGAACTCGTGTTTCAATCGAGCGCAAAGAAACGGGGGGAAAAATTCTTATCGATTTCTTCTCAAACGAGGACTTGAAAACCATTCTTGATCTTATCAACTCAAGCTCGACGAAACGTCCAAACGAAATGCTCAATCGCCATATTGCTTCTTTGGAAAATAAAAACAAGGAAGAGGTTTCCGGTGATTCCGTTGCCGATACGCCGCTTGATGACCGTTCTTCGGAGGAGAAAGGCGACGAAGACCTTTACTCGATAAAAAACTTTACCGTTTAGGGATTTTTTGTTCCGCTTTTTCTAATACCGTTTTAATGTGTCTGCGGGCAAGGCTTGTTTTGACAACCTCAAGCCATTTTTGTGTCGGCACGCTTGAAGGTTTAACGATAACCTCGACGATGTCGCCGTTTTTAAGAGACGAGTCGAATGAAACGAGTTTTCCGTTCACTTTGGCTCCCGCCATATGGTCTCCGATGTCCGAGTGAATGCTGTATGCGAAATCAATGGGTGTTGAATATATCGGCAAATCAACAACGTCTCCTTTTGGGGTAAAGACGAAAATACGTTCATCAAAAAAATCCGCCTTAAGATTGTCGATATAGTCCTCCTTTTCCGTTGCAAGAGCGGATTGGTATTCGGCGAGTTCCTTTATCCATGTCGGGATATCCGTCGCTTTTTCGCTTGATACAAAAGTCTCCCCGGCTGGCCCTTTTTCTTTCTTAAATAGGCGGGGAAGTAGTTTTGTAATCCAGGCAAACCACGCGAAAGCCGGATTCTCCCCTCCGCTGCTTTTTCCGAATTCTCCTTTATACGTGAGATGCGAAGCGATTCCATATTCCGATTCTTTGTGCATCTCTTCGGTTTTTATATGAACATCGATTATCGCTCCATCGCCGGTAAAAATCGTGGTATGTATCGCACGGTATCCGTTTGGTTTTGGGAAAGCGATGTAGTCTTTGATTCGTCCCGGAAGTGGCCGCCATGTCGCGTGAATGGTGCCGAGCACTTTGTAGCAGTCTTCAATCGTTGGAACGATAATGCGTATGGCAAGCACATCGTAAATTTTTTCTATGTTTTTTTCCTTCCGCACGTATTTTTTATACAAACTGAAAATACTCTTGATGCGATAATCGGTTTTGATTTTCGTGAGTCCCGATTTGGCAAGCGCTTTGACGATTGATTTATGAAATTTCTCAAGCCGCTGGGCATCTTCTTTCTTCCTTCCTTTTAAAATCGCCTCGATTTCCTTGTATTCCTTCGGGTGCACATAAGGAAACGAAAGATTTTCAAGCTCGCGTTGTAGTTTTCTGATGCCGAGGCGATAGGCGATAGGGGCGTAAATCTGCAGGGTTTCTTCCGCAATGCGGATTCTTTTGTGTTCGGGAACGTGCTGAAGCGTTTCCATATTATGCAATCGGTCGGCGAGTTTGATGATAAGTACCCGCACATCTTGAGACATTGCCACGAACAATTTCCTCAAACTTTCGTTATGCCGTTTGCTTCCGTGATAACGGATTTTCCCGAGCTTGGTAACGCCCTCAACAAGAAAAAGGATGTCTTTCCCGAATTGTTTTTCTATTTCCGATGCAGGAGCATTGCCGTCTTCCAAGACGTCGTGCAAAAGACCGGCGGCTATCGTTGTCGGTCCCATCCCGAGTTGAGCGAGGTTTCTCGCGGTTTCCGTCGTGTGGGTGAAGTAGGGCTCTCCCGAAAATCGTTTTTGATTTGCATGCACTTTTTCCGAAAAATGATATGCCCGTGCAACAAGGTCGGACTCCTCTTTCGAGGGTACAATTTTCATTGCACTTACGATTTCGGCAAGGGTAGCCATTGCCTTTTATTCTACGCAAAAGCGTTTGATACGCAATTAGCCTGTTTTTTCCGCAAGCTTATGCGGATTATGGTTTGGACAATTTTTATCACTGCATCGTTCCGGTATCGTTTTTGTACCTTCCATCATCAATGAGCTGCATAGGGGGCACGTGGTGCCTGTCGGTTTCGCCTTTATGGCGTATTTGCACCTGGGGTAGTTACTGCAACTGTAAAACGCGCCGAAGCGTCCGCGCCGTTCCATCATTTCTCCTTCTTTGCATGTCGGGCATTTGATTCCTGTCGTTGGACGTACCTGATTTGGATCGTCTTTAATAAAACGGCATTTGGGATATCTGCTGCAGGCAATAAAACGTCCGTACTTTCCCTCGCGTTCAACAAGTTTTCCCTTTTGGCAGTCCGGGCATATCTCGCCGGTTTCTTTTGCCGCTTCAACAACCGAACCATCCATGGTGCGCGCCCCTTTGCAGTCCGGAAACTTTTCGCAACTTAAAAATTTTCCTCCACGGCCGAGTTTAATCACCATTGCGCTTCCGCACACGGGACATCGCATACTTTTATCCGCTTCTCCGAGGGTTGTGATTTTTTCGCTGTTTTTTGATTTTTCTTTTACTTCTTTTGAAAATGGCCTGTAGAATGTTTTGAGTGTTTTTTCATACTCGCTCTCACCTTTGGCAATACTGTCGAGTTGGTCCTCCATTTCCGCGGTAAACGTGTCGCTGATATAATGCGCAAAATTCTTTTCCAAAAACTCACTCACCACTTCTCCGGTATCGGTCGGTTTAAGCATGCGTCCTTCCTTTGTGGTGTACCCGCGGTCAATCAGGGTTTTGATGGTGGAAGCATACGTCGACGGGCGTCCGATACCTCGCTTCTCAAGTTCTTTGACGAGTCCGGCTTCCGAATAGCGGAAGGGAGGTAACGTTTCTTTTTGTTCGTTACGCATTTCCGTCAAACTGAGATTTTCTCCTTTGGAAACTTTCGGCAATTCCACTTCTTCCCCACGTGCCCGCGTGTCGGCTTTAAACCACCCGTCAAAAGTGATATGCGAACCTGTTGTGGCGAATTCCGGGATATTCTCAATGGCAACGCTGATTTTTGTTCGGAGCATAACAGCGGGCTTCATCTGGGAAGCGACCGCCCGTTGCCAGATAAGCCGGTACACCGCTTTCTCCGCATCGTTTCCCCCCGCGATTTCTTTTGAAAAGTTAGTCGGGCGGATGGCCTCGTGCGCTTCCTGAGCATTTTTACTTGTCGTTTTATACGTTTGGGAAAGATGATAATTTTCTCCGTACTTTTCTTTTATTGTTGCGGCAATCTGACTTTGAGCCGAGGTGCTTAAAGCGGTGCTGTCCGTTCTCATGTATGTGATGAGACCGGCTTCATACAGTTTTTGCGCAAGGGACATTGTGCGCGACGGAGCAAGTCCCAGGCGGCTGCTTGCGGCCTGCTGAAGGGTTGAGGTGATGAAGGGTGCACGGGCGGGCCGTTTGACCTCGGTTTCCTTGATATCTGCAACCATCCACGCGGATTTTTTCCCGACTTCCAGAATTCGCTCGGTCTCTTTTTTATCGGTGGGTTCTTCGGCGCATGTGAGCGTGAACGCTTGACCTTTCTGCGTCGTCACATCGGCGTAAAGTATCCAATATGTATGAGGCTGAAAGGCGCGAATTTCCCGTTCACGTTCGGCAAGGATGCGTAAAGCGGGGGACTGCACGCGTCCGGCGGACAAACCGTAACGTACTTTTTTCCAAATAAGTCCCGAAAGGTCGTAGCCGACAAGACGGTCAAGCACGCGCCGCGCTTCCTGGGCTTCCTTAAGATTCATGTCGATTGGGCGCGGATGTTTAAGTGCGTCTTCGACGGCTTCTCTTGTGATTTCATGAAAAACGATTCGTTTGGGGTTTTTAAGACCGGCTGCCTCCTTCACGTGCCAGGCGATCGCTTCTCCTTCGCGGTCGGGGTCCGTTGCCAAATACACTTCGTCTGATTTTTTTGCAAGGGCTTTTATTTCCTGAATAATCTTTTCTTTCCCGTGTGGAATCTCATAATGGGGAATAAACCCATTCTCGATATCAATGGCTTTTTTTGCCGACTTTGGAAGGTCGCGCACATGTCCTACGGACGCCGTTACTTTAAAACTGTCGTCCAGATATTTTGAAATCGTTTTTGCCTTTGCAGGAGACTCGACGATCAGTAATTTTTTCATAATGTAAAGGGATTGAACCTTTGTTGTCGTCCCTCGTTCGGGAATAAAAAAGTTTTTTCATTCCCCTCACTCGCTAGACAATAACCCCATTAGTACTACAAAGAATTTTTTTTTGCAAATTAGAACATCTGCCGCTCTTTCATTTCAAACGGATTTCGCCGAGTGTTTCTTCAATGAGTCCTTTGATTTCAAGCATGGATAAAATCGCCTGTGCACGGCTTGTCCCCATTTTGCTTTTCCGTATCAAGTCATCCCGTCCAAGCGGTTCCCGAAGCAGTGCGATAATGGTTTTTTCTTCCGCCGAACAATCGTCATAATTTTTTTCTTTGCTGATTTCTTCTTTGAAACCAAGCGCCTCGCGCAAATCCGCCCCGCACGTAACGGGCGTAGCTCCCAGGCGGATTAAAAGGTGCGGTCCGGTTGAATTTGCCGAAAATATTGAACCGGGAACGGTGAAAACATCTCTATTATATTCGGAAGCCAACCGCGCCGTGATAAGCGTTCCGGATTTCTTTTCCGCCTCAATGACAAGTACGGCATGGCTTATACCTGCCATGATTCTATTGCGTTGAGGAAACGACCATACGGTCGCCTTGAAATCATCCTCGAATTCCGAAAGAAGCGCCCCTCCGGAAGAAAGGATTTCTTTTGCAAGTGCGCGATGAATACCGGGATACAAGACCGAATCCCCGAGTCCTGACCCGGGAACGGCGACGGTGGGGAGTCGTGCGGAAAGCGCCGCTTTATGGGCGATTGAATCGATGCCCAAGGCAAGGCCGGAGACCACAGTCACGGATAACCCCCTCAGTCCTTCAATCAATTCTTCGCATACCGATTTTCCGTACGGGGTGTATTTACGGGCGCCCACAACGCACAGGTATTTTTCGGTCGAAGGAAAAGTGCCCCGCAGGTGCAATTTCTTCGGAGGGTCGGTGATTTCCTTCAAAAGCGGAGGAAATTCCTTGGGAGTAAGAATAATGGAGGGAAATAGCATTTTTGTTTTGCTCTCTATATAATATGTAATACTACCAGACACCTATGCTTGATATAAAATTCATTCGCGACAACAAAGGCCTGATTGCCGCAGGCGCGCTCAAAAAACACATCGATTTTGATGTGGAAGCCCTTCTTGCGGCCGATGACAAGCGCCGGGAGCTTTTAAAAGATGTCGAGGAGAAACGAAGCCAGCAAAATGCTTTTAATTCAAAAATAACGGGAGCGAAAGACCCGGAAGAACGCCAAAAATATATAGACGCGATGAAAATTCTCAAAGCGGCGCTTGAAGGGGAAGAGAAAAAACTCAAGGATGTGATGAAAGACTGGCAGCACCTGATGCTCTCCGTTCCGAATATTCCCGATATTTCCGTTCCCGAGGGCGAAAGCGACAAGGACAACAGGGAAGTGAGAACGTGGGGGGAAAAACCGAAATTTTCTTTCACGCCGAAAAGCCACATTGAACTTATGGAAGCGCTTGATTTGGTTGATACGAAAAAAGGTTCCGAAATCGCTGGCTTCCGCGGATATTATTTGAAAGGGGACGGAGCGCTTCTTTCCTTCGCGCTCTGGCAATTCACGCTTGAACTTCTGACCGGCAAAGGATTTCGTCCGATGATCGTGCCGTCGCTTCTGCGCAAGGAAGCCTTTCTCGGAACGGGATATTTGCCGCAAGGGGAAGAAGACTTATACAAAACCCAGGACGAAACATATCTTGCCGGCACTGGAGAAGTTGCTGCCATGGGTTACTTCATGGATACGGTGTTTGATAAAAAAGATTTACCCATAAAAATCGCTGCATTTTCTCCGTGTTTCCGAAGGGAAGCGGGCGCGCACGGAAAAGATACCGCCGGAATCTATCGCTTGCACGAATTTTTCAAACTTGAACAAGTCATACTGTGCGAAGCGAACCACGAAACATCGGTTATATTTCACGAAGAAATTTTGGCGAACGCGGAATCTCTTATGCAGTCTCTCGGTCTTCCGTATCGTGTTGTCGCAAACTGTGGAGGCGACTTGGGACTGGGACAAGTAAAAAAATACGATATAGAAAGTTGGAGGCCGTCTCTTTCTTTGTACGGCGAAACTCATTCGGCCTCATATTTTCATGATTTCCAATCCCGCCGTCTCAACATCAAATACAAAGACGCCGACGGGAAAACAAATTTTGTTCACTCGCTTAACAATACCGCGGTGGCCACACCACGCATTCTCATCAGCTTGTTGGAAAACAATCAACAGGAAGACGGAACCGTCAGCATCCCCGAACCGTTGAGAAAGTATATGGGTGGCCGGGAGTACATCGGAAAATAAAACGACCATGTTCAAACGACGGGCGCTGCACTCGGTTCGCCGGGCGCAGAAAAGAAAAAAAGAACTGACAGCCAGGGTGCTCTTTATCGTTTTTCTTGTTGCGGCGATTTCCGCTTCCACTGTTTTTATTTTACGAAACGATTTTTTTCTTCTTCGCACGGTGACTTTTGAAGGCAATACGGTAACGACCGATGAGGAACTGACACGTGCCGTGTTTGAGAGTCTGAAGGGAACATATATAAGATTTATTCCGCAACAAAACGTACTTCTGTATCCCAAAGAAAAAATAGAGCCGTATCTGCTTTCCGCATTTCCGCGCCTTGAGCGTGTGTCCGTCCGTTTGTCGGGAACAGACTCGCTTGCGATTACACTCGCTGAGCGCGCGCCATCCGCCATGTGGTGCGGGGAAAGCAAAACAAATTCTGTGCCATGTTACTTTGTCGACAAGTGGGGTTTCATATTTTCCATTGCGCCGGAGTTTTCTTCTTCGGACGTGTATGTCAAATATTACGGGGCGGTTTCCGAAAGTCCTCTCGGGCAAACGTTTCTTCCGGATTCCTTTTCCCGCGTCGATTCCTTCGTCCAGTCCCTGCGGCAGATAAACCTTTCTCCGGTCACGTGCTCAATCGACGAAAAGGGCGATGGGGTTATCGCTTTGGAAAATAAAAGCGAATTGTTATTCAACCCATCGGAGGATTTGTCTGTGACATTTGAAAACCTGACGTCGTTCCTGCGGGAGAATCAAAAAGAATTTTCGCAAAAACCGTTTACCTACATTGATCTTCGGTTCGGAAACAAGATTTTTTATAAGCCCTGACAATTAACACAGGAAGCTTTGTAGACGAGGTATAATAAAAGTACTGTGCGTACCTTACTCGCATTTATTCCCCAATACCTTTTGTGGCATTACACCCGTGCCCTGCGGGAAATGTTTTCGGTGTTCGGGAACTTCATGTGGTTTCTCTACAACTATTTTTCCATTCCGCTTCTTGTAAAGACGTTTCTCTCTCCTTTTGAGCGTCTTGGGGAAGAATACAAAAAAGGTCTCAATATCGAAGCAATGCTCGGTACGTTCGTTATCAATACGATTATGCGTCTTGTCGGAGTGATAATGCGGGCTCTCGTCATTGTTGGAGGACTTTTCGCCCTGGTGCTGCTTTCCGCCGTATATGTGGGCGCATTTGCCTTGTGGCTTGCCATGCCGTTTCTGGTGCCGTTTCTTTTGATAGCCGGTTTTGTCGGGATATAGGATATGACATGGAAACAATTACAACAGAATACGCGTCCGTTTTATCCCGCGATTTTTATTGAGGAAATTTTTCCGAAAACTATTCGCACGTTTACGGTAATTATTTCTTCCATTGCTGTTCTTTTTCTTGTTTTTTCTTTTGCATTCGGTCTTAACTCTTCCGATGACACCGCGCTGCAGTCCATTTTTATTTTTCTTGCTATTTTTCTTCTCTCTTTCATGCTCCACGCGTTTTGTTTTTCATATACGCTTCGTGAATTCGGAACCGTGCTTCCCGAACGGGGAATTACTCCGGAGCGACTTTCCGTGTCATATGACGTCGCTTCGGTTGTGTATAAAACAAATCAGCATGATGTAACACGAGGATTCCTTTCTTCTCCCTGCGGTAGGGAAATAATGTCTCGCCTCGGTGTAGCCCCGCATGACGTATCGATGTTTCTTAAAACACGCTCATCGCACGTAGGGGGTATGGAACTTTCTTTCACCGACGCGGTAAGGCTAAGTGAATACGCGCGAGTTCTGTATTCCTCCGACCCCGATTTTTCCCGATTTCTTTTTTCAAAAAACATTCAAGAAAACGAATTTGTCGGCGCGGCCGCGTGGGTGGGACATATTCACGAACTTGTCCGAAGGCGGCAGCGTTGGTGGGGCAAAGAACATCTCGGGCGCATCAAGGGCATCGGTAAAGATTGGTCATACGGTAAAACGTATGCGCTTGACCGATACGCGCGTGGAGTGGCTCCCGTATCGGGAAACGAATCCCGTTACGGTGAAGAAATAAAGGCACTTGAAACCATTCTCTCGCGTTCTCAGGAAGCGAATGCTTTGCTTATCGGTGAAGAGGGTATGGGGAAAATGGAAGTTGTCGGCTTGCTTGAAGGAAGACTTGAAAACAAAACCGTTTTTCCTCCTCTTGAACATAAGCGCATGGTCATACTCGACACCGGGGCTTTGATCGCGGTCAATGGAGACAAGGCGAGCTTTGAAGGAGAAATAATTAAAATTTTTCGCCAATCGGTTAAAGCGGGCAACATCATTCTTGTCATTCCCGACTTTCCTTCTTTTATTAAAAACGCGATTTCCCTGGGAAGTGATGCCATTGCTTTGATGGACCCGTACATTGCGTCTCCGGACATTCAAGTCATCGCCCTTTCCGGACTGTCTCAATTTCACCAAGTGGTTGAACGTGACAGCCGCATCTCCCGCCGATTTGAAACGATTCTCGTGAAAGAAAGCAGTGGCGCGGGTATCGTGCGGCTTCTCGAAGAAAAAATCATTGAGGTGGAAAAAGAAGAAAAAATCGGTTTTACATACCAGGCCCTTTCCACGCTCGTGCGGGGCGTTGAGCGATACATAACGGATGGCATTCTCTCGGAAAAAGCACTCGACCTTCTGTATGAAATAGTTCCGACGGTCAAACGCTCCGGAAAAAAAGTCGTTGAAGAAAAAGACGTACTTGCCCTCATTGAAGAAAAGACGGGAATCCCGACGGGAGAAATCGGCATTAAAGAACGTGAGCACCTCAAAAAATTGGAAACCCTTCTTCATAAGCGCATTGTGGGCCAGGACATCGCGGTCTCTGCCGTCTCTTCCGCAATGAAGCGTGCCCGTTCGGGCATCATCAATCCCGACAGACCAACGGGCTCGTTTCTGTTCCTCGGTCCCACTGGTGTTGGTAAAACGGAAACCGCCAAGGCACTTGCCGAAGTCTTTTTCGGCGATGAAAACAAAATGACGCGTCTTGATATGTCCGAATACAACGGGGGGGACGCGCTCGACAAACTTATCGGTTCGTTCACGACGGGAACCGCGGGCGTTCTTTCATCCCTGATTCGAGAACGGCCGTACGGCGTGCTTTTGCTTGATGAGTTTGAAAAAGCCCACAACGAAGTGCACGATTTGTTTCTGCAAATTCTTGATGAGGGAATGTTTTCCGACATGTTTGGCAAGCGGATAAACGCAAGAAATCTTATCATTATCGCGACCTCAAATGCCGGTAGCGATATTATTTGGAATTTGATGAAAGAAGGGAAGCGTCTTGTGGACGAAAAGGATTCGATTATCGACACGCTTATCCAAAACAAATTGTTCCGTCCCGAACTCCTCAACCGCTTTGACGCCATTGTTTTGTTCCATCCGCTTGAACGGGAACATTTGGAAAAAATCGGCGGGCTCATGCTTCAAAAGTTACGCAAGCGTTTGTACGAACAGGGAATAGACCTTGTCATTACTCCGATTCTCATCGATTACCTTGTGCAAAAAGGAAGCGACCCGAAATTCGGAGCACGGCCTCTCAACCGTGCCATGCAGGAAAAAATAGAAAAAGTCATTGCTGAAAAAATGATAGCGGGCACATTGCCGCCCGGCTCGAAGATTGAATTGACCGAGCAAGACCTCCTCTAAAAAACCTTGCTTTAAGCACCTTTTTGTGTTATAAAGCGAGACAGATTTTTGTTTTTGAAAACCACATCAAGGAGGGAAATATGTCCTACATGAGAAACATTTTGGAAAGAGCACCCGTAGTCAGACGCGGTGGAAAGGTTAAAAGTTTTGGGAAATTTCTTAAAGTGGTACAGATGTCCTGGAGCTTCATGCGTTTTGGTAAAGAGGAAACAATGAAAGGGGCTAAACTTGCCCGCGCGTTGTGCGACTTGGAGATCGACCCTTTCACCGAAAGGTCTGTCGACAATTACAGGCACATACGAATCGTCAACCTCTTTTCGAAACTGCGCGATGCCGGCGTCATTAAATACTGGCAACCTTCATACGAGGTCAAATCAACGGTGTACCCAGACAGGTTTACGCGGGTGGGTGAATTCTCCGCCTTTGTGGAGAAAATAAAACCCCGTCTGCCTGGTGCGAAGTTTGTTGTAGAAGAAGTCCGGATGGGGGATTTGACCGTCATTCAATTATTTTTCGTAGCGTATGGAAGCAAGAAATTTTGCCTCGAAGCATGCGAAGAATTGAAAGAACTCAGGCAGGTGCTTGAGTCAAAAAAAGTGGAACTTTAATGTCTGTTACAAAACCCCGTCAGCCTAAGGCTAACGGGGTTTTTCTTTTGTAAAAATTTTTTTGTGCTATAAATAGGGGAGAAACGACGTTCTTTACAATGAAAGGAGGGGATTATGTCTCATCCGAAAGACCTGTTGGAAAGAAAGTGTCTTTCCGAGTACTGCCAGACGGTGCATGGCTATGCGAAAGTGAAAGAAGGTGTAAAGATTTTTTTCCACCTGCTTTTCTTTGGACCCCGAGCTGTTTCCGATGGTGTCGAGCTTGTCCGCGGACTCACCGATTTAAAAGTGCACATACTGACGTTTGAGTCGGTGGAAAAATACAAAGAGGCGCTCATTGAAAATTTTTTCGATGGCGCGAAAACGCTTGACTTATACGCGGAGCACAAGTATCCGCAGCCGGAAGAGACGTTCAGTCGCATTGAAGACATGATATGCGACTATTTTCCCGAACCTCTCAAGACGATAAGAACATCCCTTCCGAAAGCAAAATTTCTTATTGAAACACTTGAAATGTTCGGTACCCCGCTCACCAGTCTTCTTCTCATCGCTCAGGGCGATAAAAAGTTTTATCTTCATGTTTTTGAAGAGGAACTCATGGTTCAGAGAGTGGTAAGCCGTGCTTCCGGTCATATTGCCCCGTCTTTTTAGGAAGGCGGGGTTTTTTATATTAAGGAATTCTATCTTTTCTTTTCGTTTTCTTGACATAATTTTAGGGTATGCTATAATTAATGTTGTAAAGCTCTTTGCAACCCACTTTTCAGGAAAGGAGGCTCAACTCCATGGCGAAAGTCAATCGCGCGAAAAAGCGTAACCGAAAGAAACCATTGACCCGATCGTGATCGCGTCCCGGCCAGCTCCCAAGCAATAGTGCTTGGGAGTAATCTTCCAGACGAAAGGTCGTCTATGCCATTCTTCTGACGCAAAAAGTTGGAACTTCTTTTCCTCTCAATATAAGTTAAGGGGAAGCCACGGAGGGCCTGTCTCATTTTTTGAGACAGGCCCTATTTTTATACTTCGGAACTTATTGTAATGTTATTGTGATTGCGGAGAATACCCCGACGGCTTGCCGCGGGGATGAATCCGCAAGTAGAAAATGTATCGGCGGAGCCGACACATCTACAACAAAGTCTACCCCGATGCCTCGCCTAATACCCCGCCGAGGTACTCCGAGGGAACAGTTTACTGCGGGGATAAGACGAGGCTAAACTTTATCTCAATGAATCAAGGATTTTGGAAAAAACTAAAAAAGCCGATAATGGTGCTCGCACCTATGGCCGATGTTACGGACGCGGCGTTTCGCCGCATCATTGCCAAATACGGCAAACCCCCCGTAATGTGGACGGAATTTGTTTCTGCTGACGGGTTGTTTTTGGGCGGGAAAGACGCGCTTCTCCAAGACCTCGCATTTACCAAAGCGGAAAAACCCATTGTCGCGCAATTTTTTACCGCCAAACCCGACATGATGAAGAAAGCGGCGCAGCTTGCAGTCAAACTCGGTTTTGACGGTATTGATATTAATATGGGATGCCCGGACAGAAGCATTGAAAAGCAAGGCGCGGGCGCGGCTCTTATGAAAACTCCCGCGCTCGCGCGGGAGGTTCTTCGTGCCGCAATAGAGGGGGCAGGGAAATTACCTGTGTCCGTCAAAACCCGCATCGGCTATAAAATAAACGAACTTGAAACTTGGCTTCCGGAACTGCTTGCAGAATCTCCCGCCATGATAACTATCCATGCCCGCACACGGAAAGAAATGTCCGACGTGCCCGCGCATTGGGATTCGGTTAAGCGCGCTGTTGAAATCCGCGATAGTCTAAAAAGCGAAACGCTTATTTTCGGAAACGGGGACGTTCTTGATATTGCCGATGCCAAGGAAAAGGCAAAAGAGGCGGGAGCGGACGGAGTAATGCTCGGACGCGCTATTTTTGGAAATCCGTGGCTCTTCGCACCTTTGCATAAAGGTGCGAAGAGCCCTGAGCCCCTCGGTGCTGAGTCTCAGGACGAAGCGCAAAGTCGAAGGGCAGGTGAATCCCTCGATAAGACTCGGGACGAAATCGGCGCTTTATACAAACCGTCGATTTCGGAAAAACTGACGGTGATGGTGGAGCACACCAAACTGTTTGAAAAATTGTTCAAAGGCAAAAAGAATTTCGCCATAATGAAAAAACACTATAAAGCCTATGCTCACGGCTTTGAGGGAGCAAAGGAGCTACGTATGCGGCTTATGGAAGCGAAGGACGCGAAAGAAGTGGAAAAAGTCACAAAACACTACCTTAAAACTGGGGCAATGCTTTCTATATAAACCTTGACATATCCCTTTTTTGTATGTATAAAGTAAGAAGGAGTGTACTTTTTAAAAATCACAGAAGAAAGGAGCGGGATATGCCGGGAGTTTTTCCAAAAGAAAATGTACCCGTCGGACAAAGACGATGGATATGTCCGTTATGTGGCAGTATCATATTGCTTCCTCAAGGCTACGACGGCCTTGTGAAGTTTGGCTGTTGCGAAAAGGTTTTCGATATTCGACCCGCGTATGTCCACCCGAGGCCGCTGAGACTTACCGCCCGGGATTGCGTATGCGGGAAAACTATCTTTACCCTCTCACGGCATTCCGGTTTCATCAAAACGAAATGTTGCGGAAGAATTTTTTTAATCCGTCCCGACGACTCGGCACTTTTGTCCGGGGAAAGTATTCCGAAAGGGGAGGAACTTTTAGACCTTAAGAAATTCACGTATCATCGTGTTGTGCCCGCCGCAGTATGAAAATACTGCGGCGTGTTTTTTTTGACATCCTTGGTTTTTTGTACTATTATTGCCTTTAAGCCACGGATAATGTTCTTTGTATAAAACGGAAAGGAGGTAACCCTATGTTCCGAAAAATGTTGGCTGTGCTTGTGCTCATATGCGCCGTCATGCTTTTCGGCCTTGCTCCGCCTGTGTTTGCAGGTGGCGGATGGGGTGGACACCACAGAGGACACCGCTCCTCGGGTATTTCTCTGGACTTCAAAGTTGTCCTTGAGTCCAAAGGTGACCACGGACGTCATTACCGCCATCATCGTCACCACAGGTACGTGAAGTATCGGCCGTACCCTCGTCATGGGCCGATAATTGTCATCGTACGAGATGGACGATACGGTTACTAATAATTCTCCGGGATCAAGTTGTACCCGCCGCAGTATGAAAATACTGCGGCGTTTTTTCTTTTTTAAATCTTGTTATACTACCTGTAATGTCGCATACCGTTTTATACCGCAAATATAGGCCGCAAAAGTTTCCTGACGTCATTGGACAGGACCATATTGTCAAAGTGCTGGAAGGCTCGGCTAGAGAGGGGAATATCTCCCACGCATATCTTTTTTCGGGTTCGCGCGGCACGGGCAAAACATCCGTGGCCCGTATTTTTGCGGATGCGATTGGATGCAAAGGAAATGATTTATATGAAATAGATGCCGCGTCAAACCGCGGAATCGACGATATCCGCCAAATCCGCGAATCGGTTCTCGGAATGCCATTTGAATCGAAATTTAAAGTCTATATAGTCGACGAAGTCCACATGCTCACCAAAGAAGCCTTCAATGCGCTTCTGAAAACTTTGGAAGAGCCGCCGGCATACGTTGTTTTTATTCTCGCCACGACGGAAATGGATAAGTTGCCGGAAACTGTCGTATCCAGATGCCAGACATTTCAATTCAAAAAGCCCAATCAGCAAATTCTCAAGAAAATGATTTTGGATGTGGCAAAAGGGGAGAAGTTTGCCCTTGAACCGTCTTCCGCGGACTTGATTGCAATGCTTGGCGACGGCTCATTCCGCGACGCGCTCGGAATTTTGGAAAAAGTCATCGTCTCGTCTTCGGACAAAAAAATATCCGTCAAAGAAGTGGAATTGGTGACGGGCGCCCCGAAAACTGCTCTTATCAATGATTTCATAACGAGTATTGTTGAAAAGGATATGAAGAAGGGGCTGACAGCCGTGCGGGAAGGGGCGGAAAATAACATTGACCCGAAAGTATTTTTAAAACTCGTGCTCCGTTCCGTGCGCTATGTACTGCTTCTGCGCTATGCTCCCGAAATGGAGCAAGATATTGCAGGAGAAGTATCCGACGAGACGTTTGAGTTCCTAAAAAAGCTCTCGGGGAATAAAGATGCCAACATATCGGGAGAGACTTTGCGTACCCTTTTGACGGCGTATTCCGAAGCGGGGAAGACAGCGATTCCCGAATTACCACTTGAGCTTGCGTTAGTCAAAATAATCGGGCAAGCTGGATAATATTGCCGGATCGTCTAATGGTAGGACATGGGCCTTTGAAGCCTAGTATCTTGGTTCGAATCCAAGTCCGGCAGTCAATAAGATTTTTTTCCAGTAAAAACTCGATAATAATCATTAAAAAAAAGGTATCAAATGCTACCCTGTTTTGTGCTATAGTTTTGGTGCATTTGCGATTCCAAGTACGGCAGTTCCGAAAACTGATAAACAGTGAATTATGACATCAATATTAGAAAATTTTATAAAAGCAATCAGTGATAAATACAAAATTTCGTTAAACGAAGCTTTTGAAATTTTGTCCATGTTCTCCATATTAGGCCGTCCTTTGGATGAGATATATAAGGAATATTGGGTGGCAGGTACGAATGACGGCGGTATCGATGGTATTTACATAGATGAAGATACGGGGAATGTACATATCTTTCAATCAAAAAATTCAAAACAACTTAAACAAAAAGATATTCAAAAATTTAAAAGCGACTACAAAAATTTTTTCGAATCTGGAAACACATCTAATATTGAAATTAACGAAAAAATTCAGGCTTTTATTGATGAGATAAAAGATTTTGGTGAGAAAGGGAGAATCCTAAAACCTATTCTTTATTTCTGTTACTCAGGAGAAAATACTGATCCCCCAAATGCAAAAATATTTAAAAAATTCGCTAAGCTAGTGGGTAATCCTCCTTTTTTTATTAAGGATTCAGTATTACTTATAGAAAATTTAAAATCTTTGCAGGGAATACAAAGATCTTCAATAGTTGAGTTTTCCTTCCACCCAGTCTCAAGTGAAATATACCCTGGGGAACAAGCAATTTTCTCGTTCTACACTCAACAAATTAAAGCCGCAAATTTCCGAATAAGTGCTATTGAACTCTGTAAGTTAATTGATGAAGAAAAAAGTAAAAATGGTACCATAGACACGTTATTCTCTGAAAATATCAGAGGTTATCTAAAGGTAAATAAGACCAACAAAAAAATACTTGAAACACTTCTTGATTCATCTAAAAGAAGTTTCTTCCCTTTTTTGAATAATGGTCTTACTTTTATTTGTGAAAATATGCAAATTCCAGCTCAACCGCAGGTAAACATTTTTCTTCTAAGTGTGAAAAATCCATTAATTGTTAATGGGCAACAAACTGCTCGCATGATTTACAAAATTTACACAGAGAAAGGGGAGAAAACACTTGATAAAGTTTATCTAACAGTTCGGGCTTATGAAACTAAGGAGAATCGTCTCATAGACATGATTACTGAAGCGACAAATACTCAAACCACAATCAACTTTCGTGATCAAATGAGTAACAAGCACTTTAATCATTGGGCTCGTATAATGTTTGCCTCTAAAAAAGTAACCTATATAGCAAAACGCGGAGAGATACTTAACCCTAATCCTTTGGAGGGGGAATTGTCTGAATCAGTAGCAAATGACACTGTTCTTAAGTTTTGGTATGCGACCTATCATGAAGATCCTCACACTGCAAAAACTTCAAAATCTCGTGTTCTAGAATCAATTTTTCTTGCGACAAAAGAAGAAAACCCCTCTTTAGCAAAGCTATTTTCTGGAAATCCAAATTCTCCTGTCTACTCCCAGCTTTATAATGCGTATCAAATTTACAAGTTAGTATTAGAGAAAAGGAAAATCATTGAAAGTAAAAAACAAACTGACTTGGAATACATATTTCATGCTGATGAATTAATCTGCTACGGAATATATAAAAAATTACAAAAAAAGAAAAAATTAAAAAATCTTTCAAGTATAAATATTGAATCTTTATACGAAGAAGTTCGGTCAATAATTAATGAAGTTGTTAAAGAAGAAAAAGTTAACCTCGGGGAGGTATATGCACATTCAAAATATTTTAAAAGTGAAGGAATACTTGAGGATTATAAGTTAAAAGCAGGAATAAAATAAAGAACCTTCTGTATTTTTTAAAAATTTTTATATAAACCTACATGATACCGAAAAAGAAAATTAATCTAAGTGGAGAGAGTATTTTTAAAGACCTAGCAAAAGAATTAATACCGCATAGAGAGAAACCTATTGGGTCCATGCTTTTCATTGTAGAAGGTACTCAATTAGAGCCTCGTGTAGGAATACGTTATCCTGGTAGAAAACTCAGGCGAAGAACTGAAATAAAAAGAGCTAATAAAAGTACCGTTCTTTGGGCTAATCTCCTAGATTTTGAAGTTATTCCCTTTGAAAATGGGCAACCAGGAACATCAATACAATTCACATATACAAATTTACTTAAAGACTTCGAGGATTATAAAAAGAAAGACAATGAATTTTGGGATATGATTTTGGAACTTCATAGACGCAATCAAATTACTAAAATTCCCCCAAATCTTGGAGGAATTGAACCAAAGTTGTTTTTAGAGATGCTTAAGTGGATGTGGATACAGGAAGATGTTAACTATAAACTATCGCATAGCGATGTAGGGTCCCCATTAAAGTATAGACTAGAAACTAGAAGCCAAAAGCCAACAGGGAAAGGCGCAGGAAGAGACAAATTTTTTGCAGCGCTAATTTTAGTCAAAGAAGGTCATTTTTCTGCTGGAGAAATCAAAAAAATTATACCTTAAAAAAGTCATACGATTGTCTTTTTCCCATTACTAACTTATGCTCAGGGGCAATCTCTCCATTTGTTAGTCTTTTGTTTATAATATCGCAATATTTTTTATCAATTTCTGCAGATATAAACTGACGATTTAAATTTCTACACACATCTATTTCTGCACCACTACCTCCGAAGAGCGTAAAAACTACGTCTTTTGGTTTTGTTGATGCTTTAATCAACATCCCTGTTAGTTTTTGAGGAATTTGGCAGGCATGATATGTTTTTTCCTTGCTTACATTTTTAACAAGGTTGAATTCAAACCAAGAGTAGGGCATCCTACCTTTTGAACCATTTGCTAGATTTTGTTGAATCCTTTTGTCTGTTGGATTTTTGTATGGTAGTGCAACCCCATCTTTAAAAAATTTATTATTAACATTTTTTCTTACATGTAAAATACTTCTATGGGCTGTAGTAAATCTCTTAGGCGTATGTCCAACATTTGTGTTGTAAACCCAAACATATTCATGGATATTTGGGAAATATGAATCTAGATATTTAACACGAAGATGTGCATTCTGCTGTGGATAATTCATCATAAAAAGATTACCGTCTTCTTTAAGCACACGCATTGATTCCTTGGCAAGTTCTATATACCAGTTTATGTAATCTTCGAATTTTTTTGTGTAATTATTTTTACCGTATTTAATTCCAACGTTGTAATCAGGATCTCCAAAAATCATATCCACGCTGTTATCTGGTAGATCTTTCAAAACATGCATTACATCACCGTTGTAAACTCTGTTTAAATAATCGGACATCTTATCTTTTCGTTGAACATTTTTCTTTACAGGCAAAATAAAAGTTTGAGACGTTTTCTTTATTTCATTTGTTTTTACTACATCAAGTAAAATACCTTGTACAGTTAACTGCTGGTCATTTTTAATTATTATTGGCTGATAATTTTTGTTTGCTGGTTGTAATCTAATCTGCCCCTTTTCTTTGTAGAAAGTTTTAAGTGTTGCTTCATTTCCATTAAGCAGTGCAACTACCTTGTCTCCATTTTCAGCAACATTTTGTTTTTTTATCAGAATCGTATCTCCGTTATTTATTCCTTCATCAATCATACTGTCACCTTGTACTCGGAGGGCATATAATTCACCTGATTTTGAGATTTTATTTTTTGGTATTGCAATATTTTCTTTTTCTTCTTCAAAAATATGTATAGGTTCTCCAGCTGATATTGTCCCAAGAAGGGGAATGCTAACCATTGCTTGCGAAGACGTAATTTCAACCCCACGAATTTTATTCTTCTCTTTTTTAAGATATCCACCCTCTCTTAATTCTTCAAGGTGTTGGTGAATAGTTGATACAGCCAGGTTAAGGTGCTTAGCAATTTCTTTAATTGAAGGTGAAAATCCTTTTTGTTGATTATAAAAATCTAAAAAATCTAAAAGTTGTTTTTTACGAGGAGTAAGTCCCATGTAATACAATTATATCTAAATAGACCGAAAATAAACCGAAAGTTATCAACATTCAGTCATTTTGCACTAAAATAAAGTCCCACAAAATCCTCCCCTTGCTTTTTAGGACATAAAAGTGCACACTTATCAATAGCTATACTAATTAACACTATATATGGGAAATTTTGACCGTGGCGGGGGAGGCCGCTTTGGCGGGGATAGAGGAGGCAGGGGATTCGGCGGAAGAGATTCCGGCGGAGGAAGAAGCTGGGGAGGAGGAAAGCCATGGGACAAACAGGTTACCATGCACCAAGCTGTCTGCAGTAATTGCGGAAACAAGTGCGAAGTGCCTTTTAAGCCGAACGGCTCCAAGCCCGTGCTCTGCAATGACTGTTTTTCAAAGGCCAAAGCAGGAGGCGCTCCCGGAGGCAATTTTTCTCCAAGGAGAGATTCCAGGGATGGAGGTGGTTCAAGAGATTCCGGTTTTGCACCCTCTTATACGCCCTCATATCAGCCTTCTCAACCTCAAGGGGGAGACAAGAGAATCGATGACCTTAAAAGGCAATTGGATGTCGTAAACAGCAAGCTCGACACTTTGATTAAGGGAATGGAGAAAGCGGCTCTTGCCGAAATGTCCCTCGAAGAGAAAAAAACAACTCTCAAAAAATTGGTGAAAAAAGCTACTGCACCAAAAAAGACTGAGACAAAGACCGAGACAAAAAAGAAATAAAAAAACGCCTCACTATGAGGCGTTTTTTGTTACAATATAGTTATGTTCATGGCTTTCTACTCAAAGCATAAACTCGTTCTGGGGCTTGTTTTTGCTTTCATACTCCTACTCGGAACCATTCTTTCCTTTGGTTTATCAAAAAATAACGAAATTGCCTGCACGACGGAAGCGAAACTGTGCCCCGACGGCTCTGCTGTCGGAAGAACAGGACCTCTATGCGAATTTGCAAAGTGCCCCGGGGGAGGCAACGGTGGAACTGTCGGGGAATTTTGGGGCAATATTCTCGGCAACGTTCTCCTTGGTCCGACATGTCCCGTCATGATGGATCCTCCCGACCCCCGATGCGCCGATAGGCCCTATCAAACCCAACTTGTTCTTACGACCGTCGATCAATTACGCGTAATCAAGGAGTTCAGTTCCGACAAAGACGGCAAATTCAACATTGAAGTGCCGCCGGGAGAATACATAATTCGTTCCGCCGCGGCGGCAAACATCCTTCCATACTGCGCCTCAAACAATACGATTAAAGTGAATGCAAATACGTCCGTCGAGGTAACTGTCGGTTGTGATACCGGGATTAGATAAGTGGTTTTTTTATGTAGGATTTTTCTTGACGCATAAGGTTTTTTCTCGTATTCTAAGAAATGCCTCGGCCGCGAGGCGTTTTGTTTTATATAAAAATTATGGAAATTCGCAACATCGCAATTATCGCCCACGTTGACCACGGTAAAACGACACTTACCGACGCTTTGATGCGTCAAACAGGCGCCGCTGTCGAAGGGGTTTCAATGGACTCAAATGACCTTGAACTTGAGCGCGGAATTACCATATACGCCAAAAACGCGGCTATTTTCTATCCTTCTGCAGACTCGGGACGCCCCGTAACAAAAATAAATATTGTAGATACCCCCGGCCATGCCGACTTCGGCTCGGAAGTGGAGCGCGTCTTGCGTTCCATCGATTCCGTGCTTTTGGTTGTGGATGCCCAGGAAGGCCCGATGCCCCAAACCCGCTTTGTTCTCAAAAAATCTCTTGAGCTCGGTATTAAACCGATTGTCGTCATAAACAAAATTGATAAACAGGCGGCAAACCCGGCGCGCTGTGAGGAGCAAGTGCTCGAACTTTTTCTTGAACTCGGTGCCACGCATGAACAGGCGAGTTTCCCCGTCGTCTATGCCATCGGCCGCGAGGGTGTCGCTAAACTCAAACTCGAAGATGAAGCGAAAGACCTCACACCTCTTCTGGAAACTATTCTCAAATACGTCGCCCCCGCGTCAAACGCTTCTTCAGAGGCGTCGCTCATGCTTCAGCCATTCAATTTGGGGTATGACAATTTCATGGGCCGTCTTGCTGTCGCGCGCGTGTATGAAGGGACGGTGTTACCCGGACAGAGTGTGTTTGTAAAAAAGCCCAATGGCGAAACACGAACGGGAAAAATCACAAAAATTTTCACATTCAACGGATTGCAAAGAATCGATGCAGACAAAGCGACGGCGGGGGATATCGCCCTTGTCGCCGGCCTTCCCGACATCGATATCGGAGAAACGGTAACCGACAACGAAGCGGCAACACCACTGCCCGCCATTGCCGTTGACGAACCGACCATCAAACTTAATTTTCTCGTCAACAATTCTCCGTTCGGAGGACGCGACGGGAAATTCGTCACATCGCGCCAGATACGCGAACGCCTGGAACTTGAACTTGAAGTAAATGTCGGCTTGCGTGTTGATTTTTCTTCAACCGACAGTTTTTCCGTATCGGGACGCGGGGAATTGCACGTTGCCATTCTGCTTGAAAATATGCGCCGTGAAGGATATGAACTTCAGGTTTCCCAGCCGCAGGCGATTATCCGCGAAGAAAACGGAGTTAGGCTTGAACCGTTTGAAGAAGTAATTGTTGATACGCCGGCCGAATACCAGGGCATTGTCATAGAACGCCTGAGCATGCGTGGTTTTATACTGAAAAATATGCTCGCGCACGGACACGGAGACGCAACACGCCTGTTTTTTGAAGGTCCGACACGCGGACTTTTGGGATACCGAAACCAGTTTGTTATAGACACAAAGGGTGAGGGAATTCTCTCCTCCCGTTTTGTCGGTTTCAATCCGTATGCCGGAGAAATCAGAAAACGAATCGTCGGCTCGATGACTTCTATGGCGACGGGCAAAGCCCTCGGTTTTTCTTTGTGGAATTTGCAGGAACGCGGAGTACTTTACATCGGCCCGTCGGCGGAAGTGTATGAAGGAATGGTTATCGGCAATACCACGAAAGGGGAGGAACTTTTCGTAAACCCGACCAAAGGAAAAAATCTCACCAATGTTCGCGCGGCAGGAACGGATGAAGCTATCAATCTTGTGCCTCCGTTTACACTTTCTATTGAACGTGGACTTGAAATAATGTCGGAAGATGAATATCTGGAAATCACTCCCAAGAACGTACGCTTGCGCAAACAACTTTTGACTGACCTTGACCGTTCGCGCGCCCGCCGAAAAGACGGCACACTCTAAAACGTCTTTATTTGCTAGAATATATAGGTATGCGCGACTTTTTTAACTTACAGAAAAATGGAGCAGTGCTTGCCATCATATTTTTTATCGTACTTGGCGTTGCAATAGGGCTGGTGGCATATTGGCAATTAAGCGAATAGAATCCCGACCCCGCGGAAGACCGAATGGCCTAACTCTCGAACTCTAAACATTTTTTTTAAAAAAAAGTAACGCGGGTTTCTTTTCGTTGCTATAATAAAACGAATGAAGCATGGACCGTGTGTCGCCTATTTCTCGATGGAAGTTGCGTTTGCAACTCATATGCCCAACTATGCGGGGGGCTTAGGTATTCTTGCCGCGGACACGATAATGTCGGCGGCCGACATGGGAACAAACGTTGTCGGCATTTCTCTTCTGTATCACCAACATGACAATCCCGAATACATGTTTCGCGGAGAGCGTTATCTGACGCGCCGCACGGAAACCGTTGAGGTGGAAATCGAAGGAAGGAAAGTAAAAATCGCCATATGGCAAAAAGAAATCATCGGGCGGAGCGGAGCTGTCGTGCCGATTTTTTTCTTGAGTTCGTATCTTCCTGAAAACGAGAAATGGGACCGCGACCTTACCAAGCATTTATACGCCACCGACCGCTACACGCGTCTCGGGCAGGAAGTCATATTGGGCGTTGGCGGAGTGCGCGCTCTTGAAGCGCTCGGATACGACAAAGTTCACACGTACCATTTAAACGAAGGACACGCGGCATTCGCCACCTTCGAGTTATTGCGCAGGCATAATTACAATGAAAAGAAAGTGCGTTCGCTTGTGACATTCACGACGCACACGCCGATTCCGGCCGGACACGATTATTTCGATTACGGACTTGCGGGGAATGTTTTGCGGGAGATGATGCCGTTAAACATACGGGACTTTGCGGGGCAGGACGCTCTCGGCATGACGCAACTTGCGATGCATTTGTCCAAAAGCACGAACAGCGTTTCCAGGCGCCACCAAAAAGTCTGCGAAGAAATGTTCCTGGGAAAGAAAATCGCAAATGTTACCAACGGCATTTACGCGCCGCGCTGGGCGGGGGACTTCATGACCGAATTGTTCAACGCGCATTTGCCGGGCTGGGATGAAAATCCCGACGAGTTCAAAGAGGCCGTAAAAAAATTACCCTCGCGCGCGCTTCGCGACACGAAGATATTCGAGAAAAACGAATTGACGAATTGGATTAATTTCAACAAAACATTTTTCTCGGTTACGAATATTTCACGGGACGACTTTCTGAAAAACGACACGCTTACCATAGGATTCGCGAGGCGTTTCGTTCCGTACAAACGGCCCGACCTTATTTTCAAAGACCTCGACCGTTTGGGAAATCTTTCCCGCAACACGGTTCAACTTGTATTTGCCAACCGTTGTCACCCCGACGATTTTTATTGCAATGACCTGCGGGCAAAACTCAACGGGTATGGAGAAAAATTGCGCGGCAAAGTCAAAATCGTTCTTATTCCCGATTACGACATTAAAATTGCCAAAAAGCTCGTGGCAGGATGCGATATCTGGCTCAATACCCCGGTATCACCCCTTGAAGCAAGTGGCACAAGCGGCATGAAAGCGGCCCTCAATGGGGCGTTAAACGTCTCTACGCGCGATGGCTGGTGGCTCGAGGGATTGGAGAAGGAACCCCTAAGCGGTTGGGGATTCGGAGGGAAAGAAAGTTTTCCGAACGAACAGGCGCGTGATGAAGCGGAGGGGAAAGAACTTATGGAGGCCCTTGAAGAGGCGGCAAACTGTTATTATAAAACTCCCGACAAATGGGTTGAACGGATGAAGCACGCTATTACACTTACGGAATTTTTCAATACAAGCCGGCTTGTTAAGGAATACTCGAAAAATATTTGGAACAGATAAACATATAATATGGAACGCCTGAAAAAACTAATCATCTTCGATTTGGACGGCACGCTCGCCCAAAGCAAGATGCTGCCGGACGGGGAAATGACGGCGATTCTCTGTGACCTGCTTATGAAAACAAATGTTGCCGTAATATCGGGAGCTTCTTTCAAACAATTCAAGGACCAGTTTCTCACCACGTTGTTGATGTGCGCCGAAGCGCTTTCCCGACTGTATATAATGCCGGCGAACGGAAGCAGTCTGTATCAGTCCGGACAAGGCGGTTGGAAATCCGTATACGAAGAATTACTTCCGAAAGAAGACAGGATAAAAATCAAGCAAGCGATTGAGCAGGCGATCGCCACTGCCGGTATTCCTTTGCCGCAGCGGGTACACGGAGAGTTGATTGAAGACCGGGGAAGTCAGGTTACATATTCCGCGTGCGGACAAGACGCTCCGCTTGAAGTGAAAAGCGTGTGGGACCCCGACCATGCCAAACGCCAGAGAATAAAAAAAATACTCGTGTCTCTCCTTCCCGATTTTGAAGTCCGCATTGCCGGCACAACGTCGATTGACGTGACAAAAAAGGGAATTGATAAAGCATATGGCATCAGAAAAATCGGCGAACACCTCAACATCCCCATAGACGAAATGCTATTCGTGGGCGACGCGGTGTTCCCCGGAGGAAACGATTATTCCGCGAAAGAGCTTGGTGTGGAAACGATTCAGGTATCGGGCCCGGATGAAACAAAAAAAATTATCGATGATTTGCTGAGAAAGCACGTCAATGAATCGCACTAGCACATCTTTTCCCGCGCTCCTTCTCGGTTTGTTTTTCTTTTGTTACTCCATTTCCGGATTTTATTACATTGCCGTTTTTTCCAAACCCGTGCGACCGTTTCCGGACGAAAGCATTGTCATTGAGAAAAAAGAAAAGGAAATTGCCGTTCCCAAAACCGTGGCGGATATTGTAACCCCCGAAAGGGAAGTACAAACATATATTCCGCCCGCACCGTCGGCTTCTCCTCCTTCCTTGTCGCAGGTAGCATATCCGAAACCCTCACCCGAACCCGCGCCGACTCCATTGCCGACGGAAATCTCGGTTAGTGCCAATGTCACATATTCAACGTCAACTATTTACTATGACATTTATGGACTGACCGAAAACGAATTGCGCGCGGAGATGAGCGCCAAAGGACCGTCATATTCGGACGGTAAACGATATGACGGATTCACTTCCCGTTATTACACCTGGAAATATTTTCCCGCATGGGACGGGAAAAACTGTTATCCGAACGAGGTGTATGTGACCGTGGGAATAAAAATGACGCTTCCTCAATGGATGTGGTATATAAACGGAGGGGAATCTCTTAAAACAAAATGGACGAATTACATGAACGTTTTGATTTATCATGAGAGCGGGCATGTGGATATCAATATCAGAGGCGCGGACGATTTATACCAAAGGCTTATTAATGCGGGTCCATACCCGAATTGCGGGCAATTGGATACCGCACTGCACCAGATTGCAAACACTTTTTATAACGATATCGGAATTCAAAATGAAGCCTATGACGCTATAACGAACCACGGGGAAACCCAAGGCGCCGTGTTTCCCTGAATCTGATATTATTTGGGTATGAAAAATAAAGACTGGTATTTGGGTTTCTTGGGCTTTCTGGGGTTTCTGGGCATGCCCGGACTTTTAACTCAAGACTGGATGGACGCCCTATGGCTTTTATGGTTTACCTGGTTTCTTTACTTTCTCAAAAAATAAAGAAAAGCGGCCCAGTTACAAAGTTTTAGGCCTTTATATTTTGAAAAAAGGCCTAAAAGTGTTATAATGAGGGGTATATGAAGAAAAAAATTCCTGCCTGGGTCAAAAAACCTATTTTCTATATCCCCATTGCGATTGTTGTTATTATCGGCGCGATTATCATATTTTCAAGTGGGCAAAAACCTTCTACGACCGTTACCGCTAAAGCCGAAATCAAAAATCTCGAGCAGATTGTGAGTGTGACCGGAAATGTAAAACCCGCTTCTTTTGTAAATCTTGCTTTTGAAAGAGGCGGACGCGTGAGAAATATATACGCCGAGGTGAGCACGGAAGTATTTGCCGGACAAGTGCTTGTCACTCTGGAAAACGCCGATCTTGCCGCACAACTCGACCAGGCAAATGCGGGTGTAAAGGCCCAAGAAGCGAAACTCGCGCAATTGAAAGCGGGGGGTTCGCCGGAGAACATCGCAATCGCGAAAGTAGAGCTTCAGAATGCGAAAGACTCTCTTGAAGATGCCAAAAAAACAGCTTTTGATACGTTGGGCGAAGCTCTAACAACAATAGATGATGCTGTACGCAATAAGGCCGACGGTTTTTTCAGTAATCCGGAATCCACTTCACC
Source organism: bacterium (assembly GCA_030690305.1). Classification (NCBI taxonomy): domain Bacteria; species bacterium. The sequence continues at coordinate 57,700 of JAUYHB010000022.1, forward strand.
TCATTTCAATTTGACCGTTGATTCAAATCTGAAGCTCAAAGTTGAGGCGGAACGAATCGCCGTGCAGCCTGTCTTGAATGAGAAAAACGGTTTTCCGACATCAATGAGCGGTTTTGATTTTGATTTCCATTTCTCCAAAGCAAAAAGCAACTTAAGTGTGGTCAAAGTCCTTCTCGATGACCTTGCCGCGGCAGTAAACTCTCTTTCTGCGAATTCTTCTTTGAGTCAAACCACCATTGACTCTTACAAGTCGACTGTCTCAACCGCCCGTGCGACAATCGCCGGCCAAATCTCCGATGTGACAACAGCCGAGAAATCCATCCGAAGCGCGCAAGCGACCGTAACCCTCGAGGAATCACAGTTGATGCTTGCACAGAATCCTGCCCGAACGGAAGAAATTCAGACACAGGAAGCGCTTGTGGAAGAAGCAAAGGCGAGCGCCGCAAATGCTCTTGCCCAACTTTCAAAAACAGTGCTTAGGTCTCCGATTAGCGGTGTTATTACCAAGAAAAACATTGAAGTGGGAGAAATTATTTCCGCAAACAGCGCCGTCATGTCGGTTATTTCTTCCGACAGATTCGAAGTTGAAGCCAATGTTCCCGAAGCCGATATCGCGAAAGTTGCCGTTGGAAACGAAGCGACGGTTACACTTGACGCGTATGGAAGGGATTCGGTTTTCAAAACACAGGTTGTTGCCGTTGATCCCGCCGAGACCGTCATTGAGGGAGTTTCGACCTATAAAATTACGCTTCAATTTATTGAAGAAGATGAACGAGTGCGTTCCGGAATGACCGCTAACATAGATGTTGTAACGGGTCGCCGTGAAAATGTCCTAACGGTTCCCCAACGCGCGGTCATCCGTTCAAACGGCAATAGAATTGTCCGCGTTAAAATAGGCGAAATCATTGAAGAAAGAAAAGTTGAAACGGGCTTAAGCGGATACGACGGTTCGATTGAAATACTTTCCGGTATCAAGGAGGGCGAGGAGGTCGTTGTCTTTGAACAGTGATATGCCGCTTCTTGAAGTAGAAAACATTACGAAGGAATATGACGACGGGACGAAAGCGCTTCAAGGTGTTTCTTTTTCCATAAATAAAGGAGACTTTGTGGCCATTATGGGTCCGTCAGGCTCCGGTAAATCAACGCTTCTTCACATTCTCGGTTTTCTCGACCAGCACACGAAAGGCGTATTTCGTTTTGACGGGAAGACGGCGGAGGATTTTTCTCCTACGGAAATTGCGCATGTGCGAAACAAAAAAATGGGATTTATATTTCAAGCGTTTAACCTTTTGTCCCGCACAAGTGTTTTGGAAAACGTCAAACTGCCTCTTGTGTATTCAAGTGTGAAAGACGAAACGGTGCGGGAGGAAATGGCGTTAAAAGCGATAGAATCTGTCGGATTGACACATCGTGTTCACCACCTCTCCTCACAGTTGTCCGGCGGGGAAAAACAACGTGTCGCCATTGCCCGCGCTCTTGTGAACAATCCCGATATTATTTTTGCCGATGAACCGACGGGAAACCTGGACTCAAAGTCTGGACAGATGGTTATGGAAATAATCCAGCGTTTAAACGAAGAGAAGGGGCATACGGTTATTTTGATTACTCACGAAACATACACAGCCGAGCACGCTCAACGCATTATAAAAGTTTTTGACGGAAAAATAGAAAGCGACACCAAAGTGCTGAATCGACACCGTGCGGAAGAACACTTCACCAAATAACATGACACTTACAGACAGCTTTAAAACCGCGCTCACAGGACTCAGGACGAATAAATCCCGTTCGATTTTAACGACCCTGGGAATCGTCATCGGTATTTCCTCAATTATTTTGATGATGTCTATCGGCCAGGGAGCGGAAGGACTCATTTTGGGTGAAATCAGCGGACTTGGGGCGGAAACGATTGTCATACGTCCGGGAAAAGAGCCGAGTGGTCCGAGTGACTTCGCGGAACTGCTTTTTTCGAACTCCCTCAAAAAACGCGACCTTGAATCGCTTTTAAAGAAAAGCAATGTCCCTTTGCTTGTTGAGGCGGTACCGGCCATGATTGTTCCCGGAACCGTATCCTACGAAGGCGAAACATACCGTGCCACGGTATTCGGTTCGGATGTAAACTTTTTTGCAAAAACATTCAATGTGTATCCCGACAGGGGCGGCACGTTCAGCGAGGACGACATTCGGGAGAATGCAAGCGTCGTTGTCATCGGTTCGAAAGTTGCCGAGGAATTGTTCGGTGCTTCGGACCCTCTCGGAGAATTTATAAAAATCAAAGACAGAAAGTTCAGGGTGGTTGGTATTTTCCCGAAAAAAGGGCAGGTCTCTTTTTTCAATTTTGACGAAATGGTGATTATGCCGTATACGACCGCACAGGTGTATGTTCTCGGCATTGACCATTATCACGAAATTATTACCAGGGCCGAGCGTCCGGAAGACGTCGACAGGACCGTACACGATATCGAACTGACATTGCGTGAGAATCACAACATCACCAATCCGAAGGATGACGATTTCTATATACAAACTCAGCAGGGAGCCGTAGACCAGATAAAAACCATTATCGGCGCGCTGACGGCGTTCCTTTCATCAGTTGTCGCAATTGCGCTTGTTGTCGGGGGCATTGGGGTGATGAACATCATGCTTGTTTCCGTTACGGAACGCACGCGCGAAATCGGTTTGCGCAAGGCAATAGGGGCAACGGAGCGCGACATTCTTCTCCAATTTTTGTTTGAGGCGGTTATTCTTACCGCTGTCGGAGGAATAGTGGGCATCCTGCTCGGTGCCAGCCTGTCTTTCATCGCTTCCATTATTCTCACGACCGTTGTCCAACTCAACTGGCATTTCACTTTCCCGGTCTTTGCGGCAGTCTTGGGCTTCAGTGTATCCGCGGTGGTGGGTCTTGTGTTTGGAATTTATCCGGCAAAACAGGCGGCAGCCAAGAGTCCGATAGAGGCTTTGCGATACGAATAGTTTTTTTGGCATTCTGGATATAGAGATAACCGAAAAAGACGAAACGGGGTCGGCAAGGCTCCGTTTTCCTTTGTGGTACAATGAAGGCAATTAAAGGTTAATTTCAAATTACCATGATGTACTGGGGATATGGATATGACCAGATGGGATGGGGGGCTTTTCACGGACTCTTTATGTTCTTCTTTTGGTTTTTGGTCATAGCTTTTTTTGTTCTTCTCATTAAAAAACTGAGCGGTTCCAACCGCGGAGCGGGGGAAAATAAAGCGCTAGGGATTCTCCAGGAACGATATGCCCGAGGAGAAATAGGCAAGCAGGAATTTGAAGAAAAGAAGAAAGACTTGATGTAATCAATGAAGCGTCTTACCCCATTTGCCATTACGTTTTTCGTCCTCCTTCTTGTGGCGGCATTTGTGATTCTTAAGGCATTTAATTTCAGGACGGAAAATCCGCCCAAGACCGACACGGTTAAAACGGAATTGAAAACAGGGCTAAATCAGAAAGTCGACGGCTGGAAGATTTCCATTACGCCGATTTCCATCATTGAAGACAGCCGCTGCCCGGTGGATGTTACCTGCATACAGGCGGGAACGACGCGTGTGCTTGCAAAAATTACCGTTGAAACCGGAGAAAAGGAATATGTTTTGCCTCTCGACGTTCCTGTTTCCGTCGATTCCCGGATGGTGACACTTATCAGAGTAACTCCCGCGCCTCGTTCCCAGTATCAGATTTTGGCAACGGAATACCGTTTTACTTTCCAAGTTTCGGAAAAAGGCGAATTTTAACGTGTGCGTATGTGATATGGCATTTTGGACAAATCTCGATAAATCGATTTTTTTCTTTTTCCATAACCTCTCGGGAAAATCCGTGATTGCCGACGGCTTGATTGTTTTTCTCGGAGAATATTTTATTTACGTTGTCGGAATTATTTTTGTTTGGGTGGCGTTTCTTGATTTCAGAAAAATCGGATTTGAACCGATTGTCGATTATGCCGTCGCGGTGATTGCGGCCCTTACGGCGAAACTGGTTGTCGGGTGGGGAATCGAATCCTTTTATTACAATAGCCGTCCGTTTGTGGAACTTTCCCTCCCGCACCTCCTTACCGATTTTTCATATTCGTTTCCTTCGGGACACACGATTTTTATATTCGCTCTTGCGACAAGCGTATTCTTTTTTAATCGAAAATTTTCTTATTTTCTTTTCGCTTCGGGACTTCTGATAGGGCTTTCCCGTGTCGCGGGTGCCGTCCATTACCCTTCCGATATCGCAGGCGGAATGATTCTGGGAACCGTGGTTGGGCTGCTTGTCCATGGTATCTGGTATCTGTTATTTGTCCGGGCGTCTGACAGGGAGAATGTAAAAGAGAACGTAAAAACAGTATCGTTTGTTTTCCTTTTATCCTTCGCCCTTAACTTTATTTGGGAACACGCGCATTCGGTTTTGTATATTCATTACCAAGGAGGGGAAATCACGGATTTTGTTTTATTCCGCGCCGCGATCACGGACGCGTTGATGCTCTCCGTCCTTGCAATTCCTTTTTTATGTAGTACATTTCTACGGAGTCGGTTGTGGCTCTCGGTTCCCGTCGGTATCGCACTTGCCGTTAGTATCGAGTGGAATGCCTTGCAGGCCGGTTGGTGGGCATACCACGTTGCCATGCCGATTATTCCGCTTCTCGGTACCGGTCTTACCCCGACCCTCCAGCTTGGTCTTACCGGTTACGTCGCGTATCGATTTTTTATTAAAAAGCAAAATATATAAAAACTTAATTCCAATATGATTTTTAGTATCGCGGCCGCAACCTTTTTTCTCACTCTTGTCGGAGGATTCTTTTCCTTGCATTTCAAAGACAGACTGCACCTCGTCCTTGGATTTAGCGCGGGCGCCGTTATTGGCGTGGCATTTTTTGATTTAATTCCGGAGTCAATGGAAATCGGAAAAGAATTTTTTTCGGAAAGCACCATAGCGGTTTTCATGGCGCTTGGTTTTCTTTTGTATCTTGTGTTAGACCGAATGTTATTTTTTCATTCTCATGGCACTGATGAACACGATACGCACGTTCACGCCGTTTCCGGGAGGGGAATTCTTGGAGCGGCAAGCCTCGCTTTTCACAGTTTTCTTGACGGGTTTGCAGTTGGTGTCGCTTTCCAGATTTCCACCGCGGTTGGCGCCGTGGTTACTATCGCGGTTCTTGCCCACGGTTTTTCCGACGGCATCAATACGGTTAACATGATTCTCAAAAGCGGGGGAAGTGCCAGAACCGCTTTTAAATGGCTTTTACTCGACGCGGTTGCCCCCGTTACGGGAATATTGTCCACGCTTTTCTTCACATTGCCGGAAAAGTCACTCGGAGTTATCCTCGCTTTATTTTCCGGTTCCTTTTTGTACATAGGAGCAAGCGAACTGATCCCGGAAAGTCACCATGCCCACCCGCGTCTTTTTACGACCGCTATGACTGTATTGGGCGCGGGGGTCCTGTTTGTAATTATCCAAGTGGCGGGCCTGTAAAATTGTTTTGGAATAAAGGGTATTAACCGCAGGGCAAGCCCTGCACCCATTTGGTGCTCGAAGACTCGCTCTCTCCCGCCCCAGAGGGGCGGGGTATTAAATCCTTTGTTACGACTTCGACTCGGACGCTGTGTACAATCGGAATTGTCCAC
>JAUYHB010000023.1 GCA_030690305.1 bacterium
CGGTGGAGGCGTTCATGCTGCGGGCGGCGGGCATCGAGTGGCTGAACTGTCCGCATTGCCGTGAAGGGCGGTTCCGGGTGGTGCAGGCGATTACGCCCCACTTGCCGCGCGCCCCGCCGCGAGCGCCATCATGAAACGTACCGGTTTGCTTTATCGTTTCATCCGGCGGTTGGGTGCGTGCACCAGCCGGGGCTGCGCTCGACCGTGCGTCATGAATGATGCCGGTGTTCGTCGGTTTGCGCGGTTCCGTGATACCGATGCGGGCCGCAAAGTCACTCGGTGGCTTCTATTTGCATCCGACCAGTTGTGTCACGCTCCAGATATTCGATTGACGCCGCGCTCCAAAACCTTACAATCCCCATAAGCACCGCTCACCACAGGTTCAGTCCAACGAGGTTTATCCGCCGCCGGCAGGTTGGCGCGTTGAATAGGCTTGGGAGGGGCGGCGGATAAACGCTATTCGTTAGGGATGCAAAAATTGTAAAAGTACCTTTTATGAACCGAGGGTGGGTTTCGTAGGTCGGGATTCATCCCGACAGAGCGCCGCAGAACCCAACCCCGTCGGGATGAACCCCGTCGGGATGAATCCCGACCTACATCATCGTGAGGTTCATGAACAAACGGTACGTTTGTGATTTCTCCCTTAAGAGCCTATAACTTCTGGCTATCTATAAGTTTGCAATTACCCCTTGTAATATCACCCCAATGAAAATTGGTTGAATAGGTTTATTCGTTCAACCCCATAGACTCAAAATCAAGGGAGATCGGAATCATGGCTACCAATAACGAAAACAACACTCAAAATCAGGAACAACCTGCCAACGAAAATGTTGCTCTGGATCAGGAGGCTGTTTCGTTTGACGAGATGACTGTGCTTAGCCGTGAGGGAGTCAATGAGAGTATAGGCCGAGCCGACAGCGTAACCGGAGCACAGGAACGGATCGAAGGCGCCGGTAACGAAAATATCCAGTCCGACACAAGGGCGGATGTCACACAAGATGCTGACATAGTGGGTGAGGGCGGTATTCGCGACGAAGGCTTGAGTGTGGAGCGCCAGACTGTGGCGGCTGGGAGCACCGTACCATTCATGGATACCGACAGCGATGGGCAGCAAATCCCCGTGCCGCTTGTTGATCAGCCGCTTCCCCAAGATGACGTGGAGGTAATCAACCCAGCCAATCTAAGAGATGCGCCTCCTGATCCATTGGCACCGGATGTTGTGACGCCTATTGGGGGTGTAACTACGCCGACTACACCGACTACGGTGACCACTGCTACTAGCCCGACTACTGCCACGACGGCGACCACGGCTACCACCGCCACGACTGCAACCACGGCGACCACGGCTACCACGGCGACGACCGCTACCACAGCCACGACGGCGACGACAGCCACGACCGCGACCACAGCGACCACAGCGACCACAGCGACCACAGCGACCACAGCCACCACAGCCACCACAGCGACCACAGCCACCACAGCCACCACAGCGACCACAGCGACCACAGCCACCACAGCGACCACAGCCACCACAGCCACCACGGCTACCACGGCTACCACAGCCACGACTGCTACCACAGCCACGACTGCAACCACAGCCACGACCGCGACAACAGCGACGACTGCCACCACGGCGACCACGGCCACCA
>JAUYHB010000024.1 GCA_030690305.1 bacterium
GCTCGTCAACGAGTCGACCGATATGCTTTGCATCCGCGAAGCAGCGTTTGATCTCGTCAAAGAGGGTGAGGATTTCAAGATATTCAAGAACTCCGACAAGTATCTCGGTATCGTCTTCCATGAGGATGCCATAGAGGACTACAAAAAGGTGATAAAAAAAATAGATGGCCACTTCAACACCTACGTATTCTCACTTGGTGACGAGCCACATGAGAAGGAGTTCGAGGATATCAAAAATAAGGTGACGCTGTGCGCCATACCCGAGGTAATTCTCAAGGTGTATCGTGAGATTTTTAAATAAACATTATGTGGATTAATTTCAAGGATTATCAAGAAAATGCTGTTGTCGATCTAAAGCGCGAATCGAACAAACTACTCGACGCTGAAGGAGACAAAGTACTTATATTCAAAGCCCCTACGGGCTCCGGAAAGACGCTGATGGCGGCGGAGTTTTTGAAGCGCCTCATTGATTCACGTATCGACGGCAAGAGATTCTCGTTCGTCTGGATTGCGGTAAACAAGCTCCATGACCAGAGCCGTGAGAAGCTCGCAAAATACTACGACCACTACGCTGTCGGCTTGAAGTGTTCGCGCTACGAGGATTTGGAGGACAAGAAGATCGCCGAAAACGAGATCCTGTTCCTGAACGGGGCCAGCATCAACAAGAAGGGCAACATATACGTGCGCGCCAATGAGCGCGACAACAATCTCACATCCGTTATTGCTCGTACAAAGAACGAGGGGCGCATTGTCGTGCTGATCATCGACGAAAGTCACCATACAGCTAAGAGCGAGAACTCGAAGGATTTGATCCGCGAGATTGGTCCCAAGCTCACACTCGAAGTATCGGCGACGCCTCAACTTAACAACGCGAACCGTATTGTCGAGGTCGAGCTCAAGGCGGTAAAAGACGAGGGTATGATTAAGAAGGAAATCGCGATCAATCCTGGCTTCGAACACTATGTTCTCGATCCGAAAAAGAGCGATAAGACCGCAGATGAACTCGTGCTCGAGAGTGCTCTCAAGAAACGTGCGGAGCTTCAGAAAAAATACGAGGCCCAGGGCTCCGGCGTGAATCCTCTCCTGCTGATTCAGATACCGGATGCGAAAGCTGGTGTTGCGGATAAGAAGGACGAGGTCGTAGCGATGCTTTCCAAGTATGGCATTACCACAAAGAACGGCCGTCTCGCGATCTATCTCTCTGAGAAGGATAACAAGATCAACCTCGCTAACATTGAGAAGAACGAGAACGAGGTGCAAGTTATGATTTTCAAACAGGCCATCGCGCTTGGATGGGACTGCCCGCGTGCGGCAATACTCGTATTGTTCCGTCAGTGGCGCGAGGAGAATATGACGTTTTCTATACAAACACTGGGTCGTATCATGCGCATGCCAGAGCTCAAGCACTATGAGGATCAGGATTTGAACATCGGCTATGTGTTTACGAGTTTGCCGGACATCGAAGTCGCCGAGGACATATCGCGTGACTACATCACTGTGTATGAAGGCAAGCGCCGGCCGGACTATAAGTCCATCGACCTCGAATCATGGCACTCAAAACGCTTCCGTGAGGAGACACGACTTTCATCCGATTTCGTCCCAGTATTTCTCGAAGCCGCAATCAAACTCAGCACAAAAAAGCGGATTTCAACAAAGCACAGTATTGTAGATACAAAACTGGTCGCAAGCGGCAGAATAATTGATGTCGATAAAGTCGCAAAGAACTTAGATAAAGAAGGGACACTCGATATACCCAAGAACGAGGTTGAGTTACAGAATGCTTTCGACCTGTTTGTGCGCAACAATCTCGCGCCTTTTGCCCCAGAGCAACGTTCAATCGCTCGCATCAAGACCTCCCTCTATAAGCTCTTCGACGTCTATCGCGACGAGGATGAGTGGCCGAAAATACAGGCGATGGTGCTGGCCAAAGAGAACCGTCAGCCGATTATCGATACCATCAACTTAGCGAAGGAGAAGTATCTAGAAGTTGTTGGGTCCGGCAAGAGAGAGCTGGTGATGAATGACAAACCATGGAATGTACCGTCGATCATAAACTACAATCTCGACTTCAAGAAAAAGGATTACAAGAAATCCATCATTCAGCCCTACTACGGTAAGACCCGGGGCAGCCAAAGCTCGTTGCTTGACGGCTATACAGAGGAGAGTGCAATCGAGCAGGATTTTATCGAACTACTTGAGAATTCAAAGAACAAGGTCGCGTGGTGGTTCCGGAATGGCTCGCAAGATGGCTCCTACTTCGCGGTCCCTTACATCGAGAATGGACAGAGTCACGCTTTCTACGTTGACTTCATCGTACTTATGAAGGACGGCAGGGTCGGTCTTTTTGACACTAAAGCTGGCATCACTGCGGAGACAGCTGGATCGCGTGCCGAAGGCCTCGCGGATTACGTTGCCGCACAAAATAAGAAAGGCAAAAAACTGTGGGGTGGCATTGTTGTCTATGACAAGAAAAGCTGGAGGTATCACCCGGGTAAGGGATACTCATTCGACCAAAAGAACTTAAAAGGGTGGGAATTTCTCGACTTTTCCTAATGAATGAGGGATGCCTTGTACCACGATCTATGTACTAAAAAAGTAAAATGAAATCACGGGGGAAACATGGCACTGCCACTCAATTTAAAGGGCGCACAAAACAGACAACCTCTCCGAAGTTCCGTGAGCGGAACCTCGATAATTTCAAACTGTTGGTTGCTTACCCCGCTTTTCAGGAGGAGGTGTGTAAAATCCAGGCGGAACTCGAAATCAAAGCCGGTGGTTTTTCCACAACCAAAGAAGCTGAGGAGTGGAATAAACGAGTCATTAAAAAGACAGACATTGTATGGAAACACTATAGTGAGCTCGTAGAAAAAATAAAAACCGATTCAAAAAACAATGGGATTGGTTACCGAATGATGCAACGCCAGCTCGAAATGTTGTACTCTGGGCTTCCCTTCAGTGGGTTAGAGAGTTATGCGAGCTATCTTATCGGGCGATTTAACTTACCCCAACACTATCAAAGCGCTTTGGTTCTCCACCTTCTATATGGGACCATATCGGCTCCGGTTCACAATTATAAAACAGAAGTGCCCTCACCGTTGCGGTCCAGGTCACAACCGAGCGGGTTTTCGGAAGTTAGAGCCACTATCTACACACGCCTAACAAAAGACGAGCAGAGAGAGTTAATCGCATGGATCGAAAGGATCACAAATGAAAGGACACTTCCTAAATACGAGCCACTTGTCAACATTGACCGTGATCTAAAAATAAAAGAAGCATACGAGGCATATAAAGAAAATCGCACCGGTGAGCGTGGCACGATAGCCGACCTCGCCGAGGAGTATTTAGGGGATAGGAAGAAAGCTAACCAAATAAACGCCATTTTACGAGATCTCAGTAAAATTCAAAAAAGCCGATTTGAAAAAGTGAGAAAAAAGCGGTCATAGTTTCTCACTCATTTTTGACGGGCACCGGACAATATAGTCGCAACCAAAAAGTTGCGACACTTTTGTTCACGGGGGCCGAAATCTGCTCGTACACCCCCGTGGCGAGCAGATTTTGTATGATTTCCCCACAGTCCAAAACAGATAAAGAAAGTACCGCTCTCTCTTTTGACGATTTCAAAAAGTCGTTAGGGCCGAGGGCGGCTAAGTACACCGACGCACAGATCGAGGTGATGCGGCGTATTTGTGATGGCATTGCAGATGCCTGTTTTAATACTTGGCTTCAAGATAGAAAAGCGCATAATGATGTTATACAACATGAATCGTCAAACGCTTAGAGCAACAAAAAACTGCGTTGGCCAATGTCGTGTAAGCTCTCAGAAACAACTGCAGGAGGGTGATAGTTTAGATGTCCAAGAAGCCAGTATTCGCAGATACGCCGAAGTGAAAGGCTGGAACATTGTTCCTAATAACAATGTTTGGAAGACAGCTATCTCTGGGCGAAAAACGGAGCGCGACGACTTTGAGGAAATACTGGCCTACATAAAATCTCACCCGGGCACTGTTGACTACTACGTCTTCCGTTCCATCGATCGCGCAACCCGAGCAGGTAGCGGCGAGTTACAACGCATGAAAATGGAACTCGCTAAGTGTGGCGTGCAGATGGTAGACACTTACGGCATCATTCAACCATCAGTAAATACACTTTCTGATCTTGACTTCGAATACGCATGGAGCAGGTTTTCACCGAGCGAGGTAACAGAGGGTGTCTTTGCTACCACCGCCAATCAAGAAGTCACGACGATCCTCACTCGAATGATTGGCCAGTCAATCCGTAATACCCAAAAAGGATACCGCACCCGCCGTCCAACTGACGGGTATCTTAATCAGAAAGTATTTGATGAGTTCGGTAAAAAGAAGTACATCCAAGTACCAGACCCAAAGCGTGCTAAGTTCCGCATCGATATGTTTGAGTTGCGAGCCCAAGGACTAAGTGATGAGGGGTGTGTGAGGCGGATCAATGCAAGCGGCTATCGATCGCCAATCTACAACAAATGGAATGACGCTCACGACAAAATAATCGGGAGACGGGGCGGTAAACCGATGACTATCAAACAATTTCAACGCGATATTCAAAACACCATTTACGCAGGGGTACTGTGCGAGAAGTGGACATATTACAAGCCAGTTCGGGCACAATACCCGGGACTGGTGAGTATCGAGCTGTGGAACCGTGCCAACCGAGGCAAGATCGCAATTATGGAAGCTGCCGACGGTTCTCTCGAGATCGTTAAGGGTAATCGGTCAGCAACAAGCGGAACGAGATTAAAAAACAACCCTCTCTTTTCATACAAATTTATTTCCTGTCCGCACTGTGGTAAGCCAATGCTCGGGAGCTCACCACGAGGCAAGATGGGAAAGCCGCACCCAACTTACCACTGCGCACGAAAGCACAAGTACTTCGGCGTGCCGAAACAAGTATTTGAGGATGCTATAAAAAAGTATATTCGTAGCTTGAAGTTCAACCCTGACTTGTTAGTAGGACTTGAGGCAACGTTTATGGACAAATTCCGTAAACGTGAGCAAGAGATCGTTCGAGCTTCAGGGCACATCCACCAGAGCATCGCAGACCTTGAGAGTGAACAGGCCATGAAGCTAGAAGCATACACAGCGAGTAAGAGCGCAGTCATACGGGATATGCTTGAAAAGGAGATCGAAGGCCTAGAGAAGCAAATCAAGTCTGCCGGTAAGGAGCGCCTCAAAATACAAATAACTCGAGATGACATCAAGTCATTCATGCGGGAGGCAAAAATGATTATGGAACACCCAGCACAAATACTCCTAAACCAAAAGGATATAAGGGTTCAAAGGGAATTATTCGGACTGGTATTTGAAACTATGCCGACCTACGTCGAAATACTTAGTGGAACACCTAAATTATCCCTAGCTTTCAGGCTTTCTTCGGACTTTGTGCCCGATAAAAACCAACTGGTGACCCCACGGGGAATCGAACCCCGATTACTGCCTTGAGAAGGCAATGTCCTAACCGTTAGACGATAGGGCCGTTAATACGGATAAGACTATAGGAAAATCAACCTTAAAACAACCACTATCCGTGTGCCCCTCTAGACTTTGTTGACTTTTTTATAAATTATGACATAATTAGCGTCAGATAAATGGACTCGGCTAATTTCACAAAAAGAAAGGAGTACTTTGTATGATTACTGTTAAAAGACAGGGGGAAATTGCTCTTATAGTGTTGAAAGAGATCCTTCGCAACAGAGGCATTAAGCCTGATACCGAGGAGATCAGGAAACAGGCGAAAGAGGCAGTGGAAAAATTAAATAAAAGAGGTGCCAACCTCTCTATCCCGGAAGCAACCGAATTTTACCTCACCCTCTGTGATGATCTGGTTAAAGAGATGAAAGAAGGCCTTTCTAAAAAATGAGACCTCGAAAAATAAGCCCTATGCGTTCTGCATAGGGCTTTCTTTTTAACGTTTTCTCCACTCCTCATCCTGTCTCACAAGAAGTTTTTCTTTTTGGTCGGGGTTGGCCATGATGGCTTCCACTACCCTTTCCATCCGCATGGATTGTGAACCCTTAACGAGAACGATGTCTCCCGGTTCAATAATGCTTTTTATATATTCCCCCGCTTGAATAGAATCTTCAAAATGAGCCAGTTTTCGCTTCCCCATTTTTTTCTTGAGCGCCCCCGTTTCAATGAAGTGCGAGCGCATACCCACCGTAATAAGCAGGTCCGCCACTTCGGCGGAGTATTTGCCCGCATTTCTGTGTTCTTCAATCGAGTATTTTCCCAATTCCATCATGTCTCCCAAAACTGCGATTTTTCTTCCGGAAATATCAAGGCGGGCAAGAGTCGCCAAAGCTTCATGCACGGCAACGGGAGAAGAGTTGTACGTATCGTCAATAATAACGGTATCCGCCATTCCCGAAACGATGTGCATTCTTCCCGGAGGAAATTGTCCCGAAGAGACAGCCTGCGCGGATTTAAGAATCGGCAAGCCTTGCGAGATTCCCACCGCAATCGCGGCAAGCACGGGATAGATATGCTGACGGCCCAAGACACCGGGAACACGGATGGGAATGCTTACTCCCCTATGGTCGACTTTAAACGTCATGCCGACTGGGATTTTTTCTTTTCCTTCTTTTTCATATATCGGTTCGTCATGAGCCCCCAACACCACGTTGCCGTCCGCAAAACCGTATGGAAGCGTGCTTCCTGCAAAAGAATGCCTCAATGAAAGAGCATGTTTATCATCTTCGCTGTACACCAAAACGCCGTCTCCTTTAAGCGCGCGCACCAGATGGCCTTTTTCTTTCGTTACATCTTCGGGAGAATCAAAAAACTCGACATGAACGGGCACGTCGCTGAAACGCGTCAGGACGACGATATCGGGATGAAGCCAATGTGATATTTTTCTTATGTCGCCCGGCCTGTCGGCGCCGACTTCAAGCACAAGCCATTTGGGATAATGGCTGGGAAACAGAATAAGCGCGAGCCCCGATATGAGATTTTTTCCCCACGTGAGCGGGTTTCGCCAGCCGTTCTCAACACCGATAATCGTCAACGGAACGCCGATTTCGCTATTGAAACTTTTTGCGCTTTTTCGAACAAAAAATGCGCCGGATAAAACGTTGTAGACGGCGTCTTTAGTCGAGGTTTTCCCCACGCTTCCCGTAACGGCAATTATCTTCGGCTTATATTTGAGAATGATGAGACGGGACTCAAGCGTAAGAAAGAATACTATGATTTTTTTGAAAATGGAAAGCATCGGTTTTAGCGGTCAAATGGCACCTCATAATAATTTATCAGAAATTTCGTTATATCGATAAACGGGTGCGTCAGTGTTTCAGAAGCGTATCGTACTCCTTTCGGGTCCATTGTAAAGAGGAAAACGAGAAATTCGGGGTCATAGGCGGGAAAGTAGCCGAAAAACGAGTGGAGGTATTTCCCTTCTTGATACCCCCCTCCTCCGGTTCCGACAACCTGCGCCGTACCCGTTTTTGCCGCGACACTATAGTGGGGCAATTTGACGGTACCACCCAAAAGGGCTTCGTCGACGACACGGACGAGCATCCGCGTAATTTCTTCCGATGTTTCCTGTTTCAAGACGCGCTCTCCGCGGTCAATGGCGATTGTTTTGGAAAGTCCGTTTTTATAGTTTATTTTTTTTACGAGATGCGGGTTAATCAGAAGACCCCCGTTTCCGAGAGCCGAAAGGGCTCTGACGGTGGCTATGGGCGTAAAGGCGATTCCCTGTCCGTAGGCGGCGGTGGCAAGCTCGATGTCGCGTCCGCTGTCAAGGTTGTCGATGAGACCGTACGTTTCATTGGGAAGGTCGATGCCGGTTTCGTCCCCGACTTTGTACGCTTTCATATAATTTACAAATGCTTCTTTGCCCATTTTAAACATGGCGAAAGCGGCACCCGTGTTGAGAGACTGATTGAGCACCTCTTGCATATCGACAATCCCTCTTCCCTTTCCGTCAAAGTTTGAAATGCGCGCATTGTTGAGGATAAGGTAGCCTTTGTCGTCGTATGTCGTACTTGCGGTGATAGCACCCGTATCAAGAGCCGCGG
Source organism: bacterium (assembly GCA_030690305.1). Classification (NCBI taxonomy): domain Bacteria; species bacterium. The sequence goes on from JAUYHB010000024.1 coordinate 8,045, forward strand.
CAACCGTGAGAGGTTTTATGATGGAACCCATTTCGTACACGTTCTCAACAAGCGGGTTTGAAAAGACGTGCGGGTCTTCTTCGTTTTGAAAGGTATTGAGATTAAATGTCGGGTACGCTCCCATAGCATAGATTTCACCGGTTTTCGGATTGATAATAATCCCCCCCACTTCATCCGAATTCCACGTTTCATCGATTTTCTTGAGTTCCCGTTCCAAAAACGACTGCACCGTCGGTTCGATGGTCGCGACGATGTTTCCTTCGTGCTTCGCTTCACCTGCTATGTTTTCTTTAAGGTTTGAAAAAATTTCTGCGAAGAAATTGATGTACAATCCACCGCTTTCGCGCGCGAGCGTGTCTTCATAATACCGTTCAAGACCGTAACGGCCGGCAAGTGTATCGTCTTTGTATCCCAAAAATCCGATAAGGTGGGAAGCGAGACTTTCGGCGGGATAAAATCTCCATTTTTCCGTATAAATATTTACGCCGGAAATTTTAAGGGCTTCGATTTTTTTTGCCGTGGTTTCGTCAACGCGTTTGGCGATTTCTTCGTACGGGTCTTCTTTTTTCGCGGCTTTCGCGAGAAAAGCGTCACGGTCAAGAGCAATGGCTGAAGAAATTTGGACGTATGCGGACTGCGCGTCGGCAAGGATGCTCGGGTTTATGGCAACCGTAAAACCAGAACGAACAAATGCCATTGGTTCGGGGCCACCGTCCTTTGTTTCAAAATAAATGGTTCCTCTGTTGAAAAGGTTTACGTCCTGACGGACATATTGCTTGTCAGCCTTAAGGCGGTACTCTTCACCCGAAACCACCTGCACAAAATAGAGCCTCGAAAGAAGCAACAACGAAAAAAGCAAAAAGATGACGGAGAGAAATCTCAAACGACCGGGAAATGCCTTCATGAAGGCTTATGGCAAAACGTTAACCGATAGTCCTTTGCCGAGCTCCGCGCGCTCGATGAACTGGGTGTCGTTTACTTGTTTATAGCCTTGAGAATAGGCAAAATCCAGACTAATTGAGTTTTTCTGGGAAATATAGGAACTTTCCATTTCGGACAGCCGGGCCTGCAATGCGCTTATGTTTCCGGCCATTTTTTCCCTGTGTACGACATTAAGAACCGTGTTATTCACGAGAACCAAATAGGCGCCCCAGGAAAAAACCACCGAGGCCAAAAGTATCAAAAATATCTTTTTATCGTTGTAAATGTAAGAAATTGTTTGTGTCATATTGTTTTTTCAATGATTCGAAGCTTGGCGCTTCTGGCACGGGGATTGTCCTTTACTTCCTTAAAATCCGCCGTGATGACTTTTTTATTGACTAACGAAGCCGTCTCTTCTTTTTCTCTTTCCCGAAAAAAAGTCTTTACCGTTCTGTCTTCGCCGCTGTGAAAAGATATGACTCCCATTCGCCCTTTGTCGGCAAGCCGTGCAAAACCTTTTGTTAGCCCTTCTTTCAATGCGCCGACTTCATCATTAACCGCCATTCGGAGCGCCTGAAAAGTTTTTGTGGCGGGATGAATGCGGCGGGTTGCATACCATGACGGAGTGGCTTTCTTAATGACATCGACAAGTTCGGCGGTTGTTCCGATGGGTTTCTTGTTTCTCTGCTCCACGATTGCCGAAGCGATGCGTCGTCCGAAACTTTCTTCTCCGTACTCGTACAGAAGCCATTCGAGGTCCTCTTTGCTCCATCCGTTTATTATTGAAAACGCGGTAGTGGTCTCGGGAGTGATTTCTTTTTCAAAGGTCATCAAAAGCGGTTCGTCTTTCTGAAAAGAAAATCCCCGACCGCTTACTTCCAGTTGTTCGGAATTAAGACCGAGGTCAAAGAGTATCGAGTGCGCTTCTTTTATGCCGGCTTCGTCAAGAACCGTATCAAGATTCCTGAAATTCGCCTGTTTTAAAATCACGCGACACTTCGCTGTCCCAAGACTTTTTTTTGCTTCCTCAAGTCTGTCGGCGTCTCTGTCGATTCCGACATATGTCCCTTTGGAACCCAGGAGTGCCGCGACTGAGGCACCGTGCCCTCCGTTCCCTACCGTTGCATCGAGAAAGACGCTTCCTTCTTTGGGAAGAAGTCCTGCGACAACTTCTTGTAAAAGAACACTGACGTGGGACATAGGACTAAAAGGCTCCTATTTCTCCCAATTTCTCGGCGAGAAGATCGGCCTGCTTCTCGATCCGTTTCTTGTATTCCGTCCATCGTTTCTCGTCCCAGATTTCTATCCTGTTGTGAACGCCAGCAAACACTACCTTGCCCGTCAGCTGAGCGAACTCTCTCAAGAAATCCGGAATGAGAATCCTGCCGATAGAATCGACACCCGCCTCCACCGCACCGGCGAGCATGAAGCGATTGAAGCCTCTTGCGTCCGCCTGCCCCATCGCGAGTGCTCCGAGCTTTTCGGAAATTGTTTTCCACTCACCGATAGGATACAGAAAGAGACAATTATCGAGTCCGTGGGTGATAACGACCGTTTTGCCTACTTCCTTTCGAAATTTCGAAGGAAGGGAAACGCGGCTCTTGTCATCAATCGTGTGTGTGTATTCTCCAATTAACATTTTTCCACTTTATCCCACGTGCCTACATTATATAACACACTCTCCCACCCTACTATGTTTCTTATCCACACAATTCACTAAGTTATTGATTAAATCTTCTTTATGTTGTATAATTAGGGTTAGGTAGAAATAAGGCTCTTTTTAAAGTCACAACAAGGAGGTTTTGTATGAGGGGAAGAAACAGCGATTCACAAAATGTGTGCGCACGGTTTGAGGCCAACGCACGGACATTCGGAAGAGGAGCATGTTCCCGCTCTTCCCGAGCACATGAACCGGTTTATCTTAGGAAGGAGGAACGGCCCCACGGCCAGGAAATCGTCAAAATAGTCACAGGCAGTCCTGTGACAACCCTTTTTCAGACAGGAGGCAGATAACCGTAGCAGAAATTTCAAAAGCCCAAGCGACACACGCTTGGGCTTTTCTTTTCAAATAAAATTAAATGTGGTATAATGATGTTCAGATAAAAAGACCTTTTTAAAACGATCCCTAACCTTAAGGAGGACATATGGAACGCCAAATCAGTCAGTGGGATTTTGTATCTCTCCGACAGTCCTTCAAAACAAGTGAAGGGATTGTTCCGGAAAATACAAAAGCGCGGGTGCTCGAATTGTACGGAAAGAAGCGGTGCAAGGTGTTGTTTTTTTCGTCACGTTTTTACAAAGACGTGGTCCCACAAGAGATTCTTGCATTCGAACATTCCCACGTAGAATTTACACGTCGGATGCTTTCGCTGGAAAGACCGCCTGTCCCAATGTTTCATAACATCCCCAACATCTGTTACGCCTGAACAAAAACATAAAAAACGCCTCGTTTCTTGAGGCGTTTTTTCTTTTTATTTAATCTTTCGGTCTCATTAGAGGAAAGATTTGAGATTCCCGAATGCTTTCACCCGACAAGAAACTGAAAAGTCTTTCTGAAAGACCGAAACCGAAAGTCGGCGGCATTCCATATTCCATCGCCTCCACATATTCAAAATCGGCCATATGCGCCTCATTATCACCGGCGTCACGGAGTTTCTGCTGATTTTCGAAACGTTCCCGCTGGTCGATAGGGTCATTCAGTTCATTAAACGCCTTTCCCACTTCGCTTCCGGCTAAAATAATTTGGAAACGGTCAACGACACTCGGGTCTTTAACGGATTTTTTCGCAAGAGGTTCAAGATATATCGGAAACCCGGTGAGAATAACAGGTCCTTTTATGGTCTTCCTGATTTTTTTCCAAAGAAGGTCAATGCCCCGCCCTATATCAATATTTTCTTCATATTTTATTTTTTCCTTATCCAGAAGACCGCACACAACTTTTCTATCGGCCTTTCTTGGATCAAAACCATATTGTTCCTGCATGAGCGCATTGAAATCCTGCCAAATCCATTCATCTCCAAGGTCAATATCAAATTCGCCTATTTTGAATTTGAGCGTATTGAATGTTTCTTTTGCAACCTGCTTATACAGTTCAATAACCATAGGAATGCCCTTGCGTGCGTCCTGGTATGCTTCGTAAAATTCAAAATGCGTATAATCTTGGGCATGTTCATACGACATTCCTTCGTTTCTAAACACCCTCCCGATTTCAAATATTTTGGGAATACCGCCGATAATCAATTTTTTGTGCCACAACTCAGGCGAAATACGCAGATACACGTCTATATCCAGTGCGTTGTGGTGAGTAACAAAAGGTCGTGCCTCGGCACCTCCCGTTTTGGTTTCTAAAATAGGAGTTTCAACTTCGATAAAACCGCGTTTAAGCATAAAAGAACGGACAGCGTTCCAAAATACCGAGCGTTTTTTTATGATTTCGGTCGTTTTCTGATTAAGTAAAATGTCGAGATATCGTTTTCGGTACCGCCCCTCTTCATCTTTGATACCAAACCACTCATCAGGAATTTGATTTAAGCTCTTTGAAAGCAGTCTCCATGATTTTCCCGATAACGAATTGACTCCCCTCTTGGTGGTGAACGCTCCTCCGGTAATTTCCACAAAATCGCCGGTATTGATGGTTTCTACAAATAACTTGAATTGTTCTTCGCCAATATCGTCTTTTTTTACCAATGCTTGCACGCGGGCAGAACCGTCAAAGAGGTCAATAAAAATAATTCCCCCTTGGTCCCTAAACGACATAATGCGTCCGGCAAGAGTTACCTGTTCTTGCGAAGAAAAAAGCGTACTAAAAACTTCCAGAAAATTGGCATTTTCATGCGTCCGAAAAGATTCAGCGGGATGAGGGTCAATCCCGTGTTCTTTTAAAATTTCTATCTTTTTCAGCCTTTCGGACCGAGTTTCGTCAGTAGACATGGGCTCTATTATATCAATTTTTCTTTTTTTCTTCCCGCTTTCCCCAGGCCGTTTGAGTAAGAACTCACTTTCCAAAAATCTTACGGGACCTCTCCCCCCAGTTGGAGCGAGCAACCCCTTTTTCAGAGACTAGCGAGTGCGACGGCACGAGCTCGAGGAATTTTCTAGTAAGAAAATATCCGTGCTCTGAAGAAGGGATTGTGAACGATTTTTATTTGATTTTCAGAATTTTGTATCGAACGGCGCCTTCGGGAGTTTCAAAGGAAAAAGTTTCTCCTTTCTTTTTTCCTATAATCGCTTTGCCGAACGGAGATTTCATGGATATTTTCGCGGCGGAAATGTCTGCTTCTTCCGAGCCGACAATTGTATACACAAGTTCCCCCTTTCCCCCTTCGCGGGAAACCGTCACAACAGAGCCTACCGAAACTACGTCACCGTGGGCGCCTGAAACAATGTGCGCGGTTTTAATGAGAGACTCAAGCCGCGTGATTCGATTCTCGGTGTTTGCCTGCATTTCACGCGCTTCATGGTACTCGGCGTTTTCAGACAGGTCTCCGAGAGATTTTGCGTATTCAAGACTTTCGGCTATTTCTTTGCGTCTGGTCTTTTTGAGGTATTCAAGTTCTTTCTTGAATTCGTCATATTTCTCCTGCGTAAGATATTCTTTTTCTTCTTTCATATTTGTTGGAAATTCATTCTATCGTGCAACAGGGTCAAAGTCAATTTGCGGGTTTTGCCTCAAAATATTCTGGTGTATGCGCGTTCATCCAGTCAAGAAGCTGGCGCATAACATAGGCTCCTCCAATAAGGTTCGTAACAGGCCCGCGCTCCATAACAACCGCAAAAGCGTATCGGGGAACGTCAAACGGAAAGAAACCGACAATCCACGAGTTCACATATTGCTTTGCCACGCCGAGTTCGGCGGTTCCCGTTTTTGCGGCAACTTTGACAAACGGGACGGAGAGGCCCTGGGCCGTTCCTTCCGTCACAGCCATTCGCATTCCCTCTTTGACAATAGTGAAATATTCGGAGGGGATATTAAGCGAGGTGGATTCTATTTTTCCTTCCGACACTATTTTGGGCCGTAAGAGCATTCCTTCGTTCGCAATCGCGGCAATCGCCCGAACAATCTGGATGGGCGTTACCTGAACACTGTATTGGCCGATAGCCGTGTTATACGTATCCCCGACTCTCCACGCCTCTCCGTTAAAAGTTTCCTCCTTCCATTGCGGTGTCGGAATCAGTCCCGTTTCTTCATGTGGAAGGTCAATGCCCGTTTCCTCTCCGAAACCGAATTTTTTCATATACTCGTCGATTCTCTGTATGCCGAGGCCTTGCTGGTCTTCAAACCCCCCTCCGATTTCGTAAAAATATACGTCCGAAGAAACCGCGAGCGCGTGTCTCATGTCAACCCAGCCATGCGCTTTCCAGTCTTTAAAAACCGAACTTTGTCCCGGTGCGTACGGGTTTGGAATGGAAATCGAACCGGTGGAAAGAATTTGTTTTTCCGGAGAAATGATTTGTTCGTTAAGAGCGGCAAGGGCAAGAAACGGTTTTACAATCGAGCCCGGAGTGTACAGCCCCGCAACGGCACGATTGAGAAAAGGTGTGTATGGATTGTTTACATAGTTTCTAATCTGTTCCGAATCGCCTCCGGTTAAGACCGCCGAGCTGTATTCCGGGTAACTTGCAAGTGCAAGCATTTCTCCCGTCTGCACATCCATGATGAGGCCCGAGCCCGCTCGGAAACCGACATTGCCCGCCGTCTCCCTGATAATTTCATACAGCTTGCTTTGTATTGCCGAATCAACCGACAAAGAAAGGCTTCTTCCGCGCACAGGGGGCTCGATGACACTTTCGGACTGAACCGCGCCAAGAGCGTCGGTTTCGGTAATTTTCAAGCCGTTTGCTCCTCCAAGTAAAACATCATAGGCTCGTTCGACACCCTCCCGCCCATCGAATGTTTCCTGATAGTAAAAACCGTCGCTGTCTTTTGACGGATATTTAAGGTAGCCGAGAAGATGAGAAAGTCCGGGGAGAGACGTGTATTCGCGTAAAGAAAAATCAGGGTTGTTCGGATGGATGCTGTTCCACGCCAATTCCACCTTGTTCCGGTCATAGACAACTCCCCGCTCGGAAAAGATAAGCGTGTGCCGTAGACGGTTGTTTTCGCTCTTTTGCGCATACGTTTTTCCCTCAACAATTTGCAAAGAAAATAACCGGAATACGAATACCAATCCGACAAAAAGAAAGAATACGCCGAGATAGAGCGGCACTGATGAAGAAATCGGTTTCTCCAGTCTCCCTTCAAACTGGTTTCGGTCAAACTTCGGCAGGTTGCTTGAGTCAAGAAAAATATCTTCCGGGGCGATGTCCGCATATCTGTCACGCGGCCGCAACGGCAATTTTAGAAAATTCCGCAATCTTTTCATGTTTTTTCATTATACACTCCCCTATACCCGCACATATTTCTTGGCAAAAAACGAAAGCATGAGGAGGGCGTACGCAAGCAGTATCCCGAAGGGAAAACGGGGAAAAAAGAAAAAAGGAACCGCGTGCAAAGCATCAAAAACAAAACCGAATAAAATAATTTCGTAATAGGAAGAAAAACGGACAAGCGCCGAAAGAGCAAGAAGAAGCGTTACCCACCACGGAAAAAGCAGAGATGAAAAAAGAATGATGAAAACAAAAATTCTAAAAACAATGTTACTCATGGTGTAAAGGTGGAAATATCATTACGCGCTGGAGATTGTTCATATTGACCGGACCCTTGAGGTATACGGCTTGAAAGGAAGATGCGGGATCCGAGTCGATATGCCCGACTTCGGCAACAATCAAATTATCAAGGGAAGAAATTTCAAGAATATCTCCCTTTACGATATCGAACGCCTTTGGCAATAAAGCGACAAAATTTCCATTTCCCCTGCCTTCCAGACGGACGGCCTCACCCGTGCGGGCGACAAATGTTTGCGTCGTTTCTCCAGGGGAAGACGCGAGCAACACATGAGACGTAAGAACGTCCACGCCGATAATTTTCCCGAGATATGCCCCGAGGTACGCAACACTCGCATCTTTTTCAACGTTGTTTTTTGTTCCGGCGTCAACAATGAGCGTATCAAAAGGCGTATACGGCGGACGTGACAATACGGCGACAAGCATACCTTCGGCGGAAGGGGTTCTTCCCAAGAGTTCCCGTAAGCGCACATTTTCAAAACGGAGAACCTCATTCGCCATGCGGTCGAATTTCAGACTTTCGATTTGTTCTTTAAGGAGTCTATTTTCTTCCTCAAGTTTCACCCGCGGAACAAAAAACGCGGAAAGAAAATCCGTGCCTTCCAGAAGCGCGCCGTGCGCGATAAAAAGAGGCCGAAAACTTGTTTTAAAAATATTTGAGAAAAAGGGATGTGCAATAAGAAAAAGGGAGAAAAACAATACAGCCACGCTTGAGGCAATGAGCGCCCGCCTTTTTAAGGGCGATGGGTTTCTTCTATTCTTGAGGAGGTAGTTCATCTTCGTTAACAATAAGAACATCCTCGTATTCTTTTAAATTTTCCAAAACAATACCGGTACCGCGCGCGACAGCCGTGAGCGGGTCATCCGCAATGTGCACGGGAATTTTTACGTATTCCTGAATCATATCTCCCAGACCCCGTAACAATGCCCCTCCGCCGACAAGATGGATTCCGCGATGCATGATGTCTCCGAGAAGTTCGGGAGGAGTGGTTTCCAGCACTTCTTTCGTCGCCTCAATCAACGTGTCGATGGACGAAGAAACGGCTTCCCGAATATCCGAGTCAGTGATAATAACCTCACGCGGAAGCCCCGTAATGAGGTCACGGCCCTTTATTGTGGACTCTAGCGGCATATGTTCGGGAATCATGGTACCGATGGCTATTTTTACGTCTTCAGCGGTTTTCTCTCCGACAAGAATTTTAAATTCGTTTCGGATGTAAGAAATGATGTCGTTGTTAAGACGTTCACCGGCAATACGCAAATTTTTTGATTGAACCACTCCACCCAAAGAAATGACGGCGATGTCGGTCGTTCCGCCCCCGATGTCAATAATCATATTCCCTATCGCGTCGTGAACGGGCAGACGAATTCCGATAGCGGCAGCCATTGGTTCTTCGACAATATATACTTCTCTTGCTCCCGCGTTTTTTGTCGCATCGCGAACGGCACGGGTTTCAACATTCGTAATACCGGAAGGAACGCCGACAACCACCCGCGGACCGAGAAGTTTCCTTGAACTTTCTTGAGCTTTGTTGAGAAGATAGGCAATCATCTCTTCGGTAACTTCAAAGTCCGAGATAACACCGTCAACGACGGGCTTGACCGGAATGATGTGAGGGGGCGTTCGTCCAAGCATTTGTTTTGCTTGCGCCCCGACCGCAACCACCTGCCCCGTTTTGTGGTTTACCGCAACAACGGAAGGTTCATTGATAACGATTCCCCGCCCGTGAACATAGACAAGGGTATTGGCGGTACCTAAATCGATACCGATATCGTTTGAAAACAAGGTATACAGTTTTTCCAACTTTTTGTTAAACACGGGGCGTATTGTTAAAGAGGGGCTTAAGACCGAAACTGACTTAGATATTGTGAGGACAGAGAGCTGTTGTCAATAGAGATTATTTTTCCGTCTTTACGTGACTTTACTTCGATTTTTCCTTCCGCAACGGTCTTTTCGCTTATTACAAAACGGTACGGGATACCAATAAGGTCGGCATCGGCGAGTTTTTCTCCCGGGGAAGCGTCACGTTCGTCATAGAGCACTTCAATACCCGCGTTTCTTAATACGTTGAAGGTTTTGTCCGCGGCATCCGTCACGTCTTTCTTTTCGCCAAGACGGAGAAGGTGCACTTGAAACGGAGCAATGGAAGAAGGCCACACCATTCCCTTTCCGTCAGCCATTACTTCAACAATCACTCCCATAAGCCTTCCCGGTCCGATACCGTAACTGCCCATAATGACAGGCTGCTTCTCCCCTTTGTCGTTTACAAACGTAAGCCCAAACGCGTCCGAAAAACGGGTACCAAGACTAAAAATATTTCCCACCTCAACCGTCTTTTTTTCAACTAAATCTTTTCGGGAAATTTTTAGGTCGGCAAGCACTTCATCCGTTAATACTTCCTTATTTATGGCAAGTTTTCTTTTTTCGTCCACATAGATAAGGTCTTCTCCCGCCGCGGTTTCCGTTTGAAATTCATGGGAATATTTTGAGAACGTTCCGCCGGAAGCGAACGTTAAATGTGTCTTGTCCCCTATACCGAGACGGGCAAAGACCGTTTTATAGGCTTCTTTGGCCTTTTCATAAAACGCCTCGTGTTCTCCTTGGGTGCGGGAAAACGAGTATAAGTCTTTCATAATGAATTCCCGCAGCCGCATAATACCGCTTTTCGCCCGCGTTTCGTTCCTGAATTTTGTCTGGAATTGATACACGGCGCACGGAAGGTCGCGGTACGAACGCACGTATTCGGTCATAATTTTTGTCAGCGGTTCCTCGTGAGTGAACGCAAGACCAACCTCCGTATCGTTTTTAAATTTTGTTTTAAACCAATTGTCGACTGCTCTGTCGTCCCATCGGTTTGTTTTTTCCCATACCGCTTTGTCTTGAAGGGCTGTCAAAAAAACTTCTTGCCCGCCAATGTGATTCATTTCCTCGCGGATAATGTTTGTTATTTTATTGAGAACGCGCAAACCTAAAGGCAGATACGAATACGCTCCGGCCATTTCTTTGTGTATGAATCCGGCCTGTATAAGAAGGAGGGCGTTTTTGGAAACTTCGTCTTTGGGAGTCTCTTTTCTCGTCTTTGTAAAAAGTTGGGATTGAAGCATTGACTTCAATACTACAAGAAAAAAGGGCTTCAATCAAACGGATATTAGAAAAGGCGCACGATGTCGTAAAACGTCACAATAAGCATAAGGAGGATAAGAAGCACAAAACCCGCTCCGTGAGCCGCGCGGACGAAAGACATTTTCAAAGGTGAACCCGTGACAGTTTCTATGAAAAGAAAGAGAAGGCGCCCACCGTCAAGCGCCGGAAAAGGAAGAAGGTTGATGACTCCAAGATTGATGGAAAGAAGCGCCATAAAGGAAAGAATGTGCATTAGACCAAGTCGTGACACATCACCAACTATGGAAGCGATGCCCACTGGTCCGCTTACTTGAGAAAAATCGCCCTGCCCTTTGAAAATATTTCCGAAAAATTCGGTAAGCCCGACAAACGTTGCCTGCGAAAGTTCGAGTGTTGTTTTACCTCCTTCAAAAAGGGCTTGCAAGGCCGGCAGTCTCATCGTTCCCACAATATCCATGGAAATCCCAATCGCCTTTTTTTGCGGGATAACTCCTTCACGCGGAGATACGACAACGGTTTGTGTTTCTCCGTTTCGTTTATACAGAATCGTCACTTCTCCCTCGGAAGAAGAAATAAAGTCTGAAACTTTTTGAGGTGTTACTTCTTGAAGAGCGCCTGATTCATTTTCAAGAAACAAAATGACATCCCCTGCCGCGAGACCGGCTTTTGATGCGGGAGAATCCGCGACAACATACGTCACCATAAGACGTGGGTCTGTCGCCGCCGCATTGTATGAAATTGGCACTTCAAGGCCGGACATAAACGTAATGGAGAGTAAAAGCCAGGCGGAAATAAAATTAAAGGCGACACCTGCCAAAATAACCGACATTTGTATCCATTTCGGTTTAAATATGAAACTGCGTTTTTTCTCTCCGTCCAAAGGAATGTCTGTCGGGTCTTCCCCGAAAATTTTCACAAATCCTCCGAACGGAAGAAGATTGAGCGTGTATTCCGTCTCTCCCTTTTTAAAACCAAATAGTTTCGGCGGAAAACCGAAGCCGAATTCATCCACGCGGATTTTGGCCGCTTTGGCGGTAATAAAATGCCCGAACTCATGAACGAGAACGAGAGAGCCCAAAATAAAAATAAACAGAAGAACGGACATGCCTATTGAGAAATTTCGGTTTCCTTACGAGTCGCCATTTCGTCAAACTTTTTCTGGGCGTCATCGACTATCTTCTGCATTTCGTCTTTAAAACGGAATTTTTCGTCTTCGGTGAGTGTTCCCGCTTTTTCTTTCGTCTGTATATCATTCCACACCCTGTCGCGCTCTTTCCGCATGGAGATTTTTGCTTCTTCAAGTTTCTGCCGCGCAATCTTAATGAGGGACTGCCTGCGCTCGGCGGTCAAATCGGGGAAAATTACCCGGAGACCTTTGTCGTCAACGGCAACCGAAAGACCGAGGTCGGCGAGAGTAACCGCCTTTTCCACCTCCTTTACCTGCGATGCGTCCCACGGAACAACACGAAGTGTTTTTGCATCTTCAACAGCGATACTTGCGACTTCCCGAATCGAAGCCTTGGACCCATATGAGAGAACTTCAATACCGTCAAGCAAAGAAGGGGTCGCGCGGCCTGTGCGGACGGATGCAAATTCTTTGATAAGCCAATCGTTTACTTCGGCAACTTTCAGTTTGAACGGAGAAAAATTATATGGCATATAAATTATTTATATTCTTGTTATTACCATTAACAGTAACAGAAGCGGGATAAAAATCCAGCCTCTAAGATGCGGTGGGAATAACAAGTGAAAGATATTCGAGGATAATTTTTACCGAGGGAGAGCGGTCATGAAGATATGAACGGCAGAGAATAATTTCTTCGAAAAGAGCCGCGTCTTTGACGGTCATGCCTGTTTTCAGATTTCGCAGTGCTTTTTCCAGGCCTGTAAGAAAAGAGATTGCGCGCGCTTTGTTCTTGTCTTCAATAATCGGTTTCAGCAGATTAATTCTTTCGGCCGGCCGCAATGAAAGAAATTGTGCAGCCAAACTGTCATCCTCTTTTTCTTTGCTTTCGAAAACGTAGTGAAGCAGACGGGAAAGAAATGTCGGAAGTAAAGATTCGGCTGAAGGCAGGATGAGAAAAAAATGGGTATGCGGGGTCGGCTCTTCAAACACTTTAAGCAGGGCATTTTGAGCCTCATGCGTAATGCCTTCGGCAGACACGATAAACACTTTAATACCTTCGGAAAAAGCCGTAAAAGATTGGCGTTCTTTAATATGCCTTCCCTCGTCAATGCCAATTGTTTCAAATGTGCCGTGCCAAAAGTCGGGATTTCCGGCAGTCTTTATTTTTACTTTTGTTTCAAAAAACTCGACAAGTTCGGGCACAATTTCCCGAGACCTGCCTTCTATAAGATATGCATGATGCAATGTGCCTGTTTTTCTATACGTGTCGACAAGGAATTTCATGTCTTTTCTTTTAGTTAAAGTGAGAATTTGCTTTTCAAAAATCTTGCGGAGTTCGTGGAGAACGAGCAGAGAAAAATTCAGTAGAATTTTATCGTGTTTTTGAAAAGCAAATATGAGCGGTTTTTACCGCTTGGCTATAATTGTTTTTTTATACAAATCAAGATGGTTAAGGGCGATTCCGGTTCCTTTGGCAACGCAGAAAAATGGGTCTTTCGCGAGAATTGCCTTGACCCCGGTCCTGCGGTAGACAAGTTCGGGAAGATTGCGCAGTTGGGATGTTCCGCCCGTCATAATGATTCCTCTGTCGATAATGTCTGAGGACAGCTCCGGTGGAGTTTCCTGCAAAACATTTTTAACGGCACGAACGATTTCTTGCAGTTCCTTGTTTATGGCCTTAACCACTTCGTTTGTTTTCACTTCTATTGAACGGGGAAGGCCTGAAACGAAATCACGTCCTTTTATGGTAGCCGTCAGTTCCTCATCAAGAGGAAGCGCGGAACCGATTTTGATTTTTATTTCTTCCGCGGTTCGGTCACCGATAGCAAGATTGAAGGCTTTTTTGATGTAATCGGCAATGGCATGATCAATTCTATCCCCGGCAATTTTTACGGAAGTAGACGCAACGATGCCCCCCAAAGAAATGACAGCGACGTCAGTTGTTCCGCCACCGACATCCACCACCATGTGCCCCGCCGCTTCGTGAATTGGTATTCCCGCCCCTATCGCGGCAAGGATCGGTTCTTTAACAACATAGGCGTTCCGCGCGCCGGCTTTAATCGCGGCCTCAATAACCGCGCGCCGTTCCGTTGACGTTACCCCGGCGGGCACAGACACCAACACCTCGGGCTTTATAAAACTCCACCTACCGAGAACCTTGCTGATAAAATAGCGCAGCATCGCTTCGGTGACACGATAATCGGCAATTACTCCGTCTTTCATCGGTCTGTAAGCGATAATGCTTTCCGGAGTTTTTCCTATCATTTCTTTCGCTTCCGTTCCGACGGCAAGAATTTTATTGTCTTCTTCGGATACGGCAACCACGGAGGGCTCATTTAGGACAACACCCTTCCCCGGCACATACACGAGCGTGTTCGCCGTGCCGAGGTCTATTCCGAGTTTTCGAGAAAATAGTCCCATATTTTTATTTAATATTTTTGCTCTGCGGACCAACCGTACGTGTAATGTTGACGCCAATCGAAGACAGCCTCTCTTCAATGCGTTCATACCCCCTGTCTATGTAATAAACATTATTGATAACCGAAGTCCCTTTTGCAACTATGGCGGCAATGATGTAGGCGAGGCCCGCCCGGATGTCCGGACCGTACAATTCCCTGTTTTTAAGAGGGGTTTTCCCCTTAATGAGCGCACGCTGGGAATCCCACACGGTGATATGCGCTCCCATCTGCTTGAGGTCCTCCATGTAACCAAGACGCCCTTCAAAAATAGTCTCAAAAATAACGCTCTCGGTTTCCAGTTGTGTCAAAAAAACGGCAAGCGGGGCCTGAAGGTCGGTTGGGAATCCGGGATATTCGTGAGTACGAATTTGGATTTGCCCTTCGGGGATTTTTTTTACTCCCCGCACGCGGATAAAATCTTCTCCTGTTTCAAGTTTTACTCCGCATTCCGAAAGAGTTTCAATCAACGACAAAAGATGGTTCGGGTTGCAGTGTGCGATGGTCAAGTCATTTGAGGTAATCGCGCCAAGGATAAGAAAACTCCCCGCTTCAATTCGGTCGGGAATCGTGATGTAGGGTTTCTTTTGTGTAAGCAGTCCCCCTCCGATAACGGTAAGCGTCGTCGTGCCGATTCCTTCAATGTGCGCGCCGTTTTCTTTAAGAAAAAGGGCAAGACTTTCCACCTCAGGCTCCAGAGCGACGTTGCGTAAAACCGTTTTTCCCGAAGCCAAAATTGCGGCCATAAGAAATGTCTCGGTCGCCGTTACGCTTTGCACTTTAAAAAAAATTTCCGCGCCGGAAAGTCCGTTCGGTGCAACAAGCGAAAACTGGTCGTCTTTTTCGGAGACTTTTGCCCCCATTTTTTTAAATCCCTGAAGAAACAAATCAATGGGTCGTTTACCTATCACGCATCCGCCCGGATACGGGAAGGAAACTTTTTTAAAACGGGAAAGGAGCGGGCCGGAAAGTATGATTGACGCACGGAGACGTTTTGCTATTTCTACATTAAGAAAAGATTTTTTTACTTCGTTTCCGAAAAGCAGGAGAGTTCGTTTCACCGAATCTTGGGAATTTTTTGCACCCAAATCTTCAAGTAATTCGAGCATGCGGGAGACGTCTTCAATATGGGGAACATTTTCGGCGGATATCGGGTGCTCAAAAAGAATGGAAGAAGCCATAATAGGAAGAATTGCGTTTTTTGAGCCTCTAATTGAAACAGTGCCGCTTAATACTCGCTTCCCACCGAGTCCGTTAATGAGAAACTGATCTTTCATCCAACCTATACTACGACGTTTGGAAGGCTTTTACAAATATTGAGTTTTTAAGGGTTTTCTGTGATTATAGGGTCTATATGATGGCAACATTTAAGAAATCAAAATGGGCTCTTTTGTATGGAAGTATCGCGGTTGTAGTGCTCTTTGGGGCGCTTGCAGCAACGTTTTTGTTGGCCGGTTATTCCCTTGGACCGGGATTGTCGGTTCGGCATCCGGGAACAATTACGGTAATTGTTCCGCACAAAGATACTCATGTGTTTCTTGATGACCGCCGAGTCGGCATCAGTTCAAAGGAAAACGAAGTGTTCAAACTTTCCAACATTGCCACCGGGGCGCACACCGTTCTTGTGGCCAAAGAAACTTTTTTCCCGTGGGGTAAAAACATTGTTCTTAAAGAAAAAGACAGTATCACCGTGCGACCTTTTCTCGCGCCCGCTTCCGCGCAAGTGAGTATAATAACGGAAAACAATGACCGCTTCGCGGAATTAAAAAACAAAATTATCGGCTCTCCCCTTTCCTTGCCGCAGACAATAAAACTTTCTCCGGACAACACCGTGGCGTTATGGACCGATGGGAAAAATGTTATTGCGGAATGGCGGGGAGGCGACATCAAACCCCGATATTTCTGCGAAAACACATGCACCAATAGAATTATTGTTTTCACGGCGGATTCGGAAATAGAAAATACGGATTTTTATGCCAACCGCTCCGACGTTATCATGATTGCAATCAAAGACGGTATATATGCGATTGAACTGGATGCAACGGGAGTTCAAAACTTTCAGCCGTTGTATGTAGGTATCGGCCCCCGATTTCTTAAAGAAAGTTCCGAGAGTTTTCTTGTTTTGGATGGCGATTCCTTAAAAGAAGTCGCCTTCTAAAGGCGTTTGCCATGAAAAATGAAGAAGGACAAAAAGAGGTGCACATCATCCATTGCATCCCCATTGCACGTGGCATTTTCAGGCAACATCTTTCGTATTTCACAACAGCCGAGATTCCTCTCGGAGCGGTTGTAAAGGTTCCCGTCCGCGGCCGAAAAATGCTTGCGCTCGTCGTTAAAAAAGAAAGGGCAAGTGATTTAAAAACGGACATCAAAAGAGCGGCATATGTAATAAAAAAAATTGAAAAAATTGAAACAGTTTCTTTTTTTTCAAAAGAATTCATTGAAAGCTGCGAGGAGGCCGCGCATTACTTCGCGACAACAACCGGCCAAGTCGTAAGCGCACTTGTCCCTAAAACAATACTCGAGCACATGAGTCGTGTGTCGCGTCCTCTGCAGGAAGGCAAAACACCGATTACGGGAGAACGTTTTATTTTACAAAGCGGAGCTGAAGATCGATTTGCCAATTATAAAAGCCTTGTTCGTGAAGAATTCGCACGCGGTTCATCTGTATTTTTTTGTCTTCCGACAATAGAAGATATAAAAAAAGCAAAAAATATTCTTGAAAAAGGCATTGAGCCGTATACCCTAAGTATTCATACATCAATGGGAACGAAAGAACTTATCAAGATGTGGAATGCGATTGTTTCGGAGCCCCATCCGGTCCTCATCATAGCAACCGGGACATTTCTTTCCATCCCGCGCGGAGACATTTCAACAATTGTAATTGAGCGGGAAAATTCCCGAAGCTATAAGACTCAGAAACGCCCGATTATGGACATTCGCGTTTTCGCCCGGCTGTTTGCAAAATTAAGCGGCAAGCGCCTTATCCTCGGAGACACGTTGCTTCGGGTGGAAACGATTTTTGATTACAAAAACAACGAGTATCTAGAGATCGCTCACCCGAAGTTTCGCTCGGTTCTCCATGAACATACCGAGGTAATTTCGATGAAGAGCAAGGCGGTCAAGGGCAAGTTCGAAATCATAAGCGACGAGCTCGCAGAACTTATCGAGAAAACAAAAAAGAACAACGAACGGCTTTTTTTGTTTTCCGTACGCAAGGGCATCGCGCCCTCCATCGTGTGCGGGGATTGCGGAGCGACGGTTGTGTCCGAGCAATGTGGTGCGCCGATGATATTGAAACGAGGGGAACGGGAAAATGTTTTTTTCTGTCCCGTGTGCAAAGAGGAACGGAGCGCGAAAGAAATATGCAAACAATGCGGCAGTTGGAAACTTCAGGCATTGGGGGTGGGCATCGAGCGGATTGAAGAAGAAATCAAGGAACGCTTTCCCTCCGTCAAACTTTTCCGCATCGACAAGGACAAAACGAGCACGTACAAAAAAGCAAAGGAGGTTTCTGAAAAATTCGAAAATACGCCGAGCAGCATCCTTTTGGGTACGGAAATGGCGCTTCTGTATCTTTCAGGCGTTGAAAACGCAGCCGTTGTTTCGATGGATTCCCTCTTTTCCGTGCCGGACTTCAGAATAAACGAAAAGATTCTTTATATTCTCCTTACCATGCGCGACCTCGTGACAAAACAGTTTCTCATCCAGACGCGGAATCCTCAGCAACTTATTTTGGATTACGCTGTCAAAGGTAACCTTATTGATTTTTATCGTGATGAAATAACCATACGAAAACATCTCGGTTATCCCCCATTTTCGATTATTGTCAAAATGAGCGTGCGAGGAAGAAAAAACAGCGTGGAAAGTATGATGAAAAAAATGGAGGCCATATTTGCGGACAAATCTCCCGATGTGGTTTCGGTATTTTCTCCCGCTCCGGAAAAGTCATACGGACTTAATATGATTATGAAAATCCCGCGGGATAAGTGGCCCGACGAGGACATACTTTCAAAAATCCGCTCACTCGGTCCCGCTATCGCTGTCGAAGTTGACCCTGAAAGCATATTGAATTAAAAATCGTTGCAAATCCACGTACTCTGATATAATTTTGAGCAATGGTAAAAATAGTCCAAAAGGAAGACCCCGTTCTGCGTCACATGGCCAATGAGGTGCCTGTTGAGGAAATCAAAAGCGCGAAAATTAAAACCGTGCTTAAAAACATGAAAGAGGCGCTGTATTCTCAGGATGACGGAATTGCAATTGCCGCACCACAGATAGGACAGTCATTGCGTATTTTTATGGTATCGGGAAAAGTGCTCGCTACGCTTGAAGGAAAAGAGGACGGGCATGAAGAAGACCTTACGTTCATCAATCCACGCATTATGCGAATCTCAAAAGAAAGTAAAGAAACGGATGAAGGATGTTTGAGCGTGCGATACCTGTACGGCAAAGTAAAACGGGCAGTCAAAGCGTCAGTCACCGCCTACGACGAAGACGGCGTAGAATTCAAACGCGACGGGCACGGACTTTTGGCACAAGTGTTTCAGCACGAAATTGACCATTTAAACGGCATACTGTTTACCGATAAAGCAAAAGACATTGAAGAGGTTTTGCCGGAACACCCTACAATCACTCCTTCGCATGAATAAGGCACCCTCTATCGTTTTTTTCGGCACATCTGATTTTTCGGTCCGTGTGCTTTCGGCGTTAAAAGAAAAGGGGATTCTCCCCTCTCTTGTCGTTACCGCTCCCGACAAACCTGTGGGCAGGAAACAAACCGTCACCCCGCCGCCGGTAAAAGTATGGGCACAAGAACATAAGATTTCCTTTCTTCAGCCGGAAACTCTTAAGGGAGATTTTGCAGAAAAACTGAAAGGGTCAGGAGGAGCTTCCGGTTGGGACCTTTTTATCGTTGCCTCGTACGGAAAAATTATTCCGTCGTCGGTGCTCTCTCTGCCCCGCCACCATACGCTTAATATACATCCCTCGCTTCTTCCAAAATTCCGCGGGGCATCCCCGATTGAAACAGCAATTATCGAAGGAGAGAAAACCGGGGTAACCATAATGGAAGTTGATGAACAAATGGACCACGGCCCTGTTGTTTCTCAGAAGGAACTTGTGATGGAATGGCCGCAGAATTACCAAACCGCATCGGACGCCCTCGCCCGTCTCGGTGGAGAACTCCTTGCGCGGGTTATTCCCGATTGGATTTCGGGAACCGTAAAAGGAATCATCCAAAATCATGACGAGGCGACATTTACAAAAAAAATTGTTACGGAGGACGGAATGGTAGACCTGTCTGAAAATGCGCTCAAAAACTGGAAGAAGTTTCTTGCTTATGCCAAATCCCCCGGTGCTTATTTTTTTACGGAACGGAACGGGAAAAAAATCCGCGTCAGGATTACAAAAGCGGAATTAAAAAATGGGGAGTTTATCATACACCGCGTTACTCCCGAAGGAAAAAAAGAAATGGAGTACTCCGACTTTAAACGGGGAGAAAAGAAAGGAGAGATTTAGTCCTCGAATTCAATAATAGTCACGAGATACGGGTCAAAGAGAAGTGCAAGGTCTTGCGCCGCGGTTTCCGTTTTATAGAGAATAAAAATAAGGATTGAAAACAGGAAGCCCCAAATAAGAATTGGGACGGTGATAATATTGGGCACTTTTTGTTCAAACGCGAAAAGTTCTCTCATATTAATTCCACGGCATGTGCCTTAAAAGGTTTTTTATTTTTGCGCTTCCCCTTCTTAAAAGCGTGTCTTTTTTCGTTTTGTACGCCTTGAGTGAATGACTTATTTCGTCCTTGACTTCGTCAAGGGCGGCATAAATATTGTCCTTTTCGGAAACCGCGGTAAGATATTTTCCCGCCACGTGAATGTGAAATTCGGCTTTGAAAACATCGCCGGTACGATGATGAGATGTTGTTCGTGCCACTTCAACGTCGCACATAACACTGGTATCAGAAGGGTCAATAAATTTTTCCACGCCCGCTAATTTTTTATCGATGTATTCCTGAAGCTTTTCATCAAGCACCATGTCCGTTGTTTTGATGTTTGTTTTCATACCTTAAATTATAGCAAAGGAACGCCCTCTTCTCTACGAGCTAATATGAAATATCTTTGAGGGAGAATGGTGACCCCGAATGAGACGTACGGAGGAAAGCGGCACTGAAAGGCGTTTGGCAACAATTTCCCTTACACGCCTATTCGCCATATTACGCTCCGGTTTCTCCTTAACTTCCACAGACAAAACATCGGAAGCGATGGAGGTACATCGTTCTTTTTTGGCTCCCGTTTTAACTTTGACTTTAATATGCATCAGTACGCTTCCTCTTCCCGGCGGTATAAGCCCATAAGATGAGTTTCCTCTAATATGTGTCCTTCCATGCCTTTTTCAAGCGTTTCCCGCTCCGCGCCTTCGGGTAAAGAAAGTGTCGTGTCAAGCGCGTACAATTTGAAAAAATAACGATGGGCGCCGGAAGGAGGGCATGGTCCCCTATATCCCTTGGTACCGGCCGTTGTTATTCCGGTGCTGCCTTCCGGGATGCTGTCTTCTTCGATACCGGTCGTGCCCGCAGGAATATTCCACATTATCCAATGCGTAAAAACACCTCTCGGAGCATCCGGGTCATCGACAATAAGCGCAAGGGACTGCGTGCCTTCAGGGACTCCTTCAATTTTCAAAGGAGGATTTATATTCTCCCCGTCGCACGTATACAACGAAGGAATTTCGCTGTTATGCTCAAACGCTTCGCTTTTAAGAGTAAACGTTGACATGGTGTTTAAGTCTGAAACGAGAGAAGATGACCGCTCGTTTTGCCCGATATCCGGCAAGACAAGTTTTTCCCACACCAAGAAAACAAACATTCCGACAAGAAACACAATCGCGACAAGCGGCATGCCATATCGTTTCATCTTTAATAATTATAGCACTCCGTCAAAAAGCAAAGAGGTCTGTTGCCAAAAACGTGTGGGTACGACAAACAACACCGGAGGAACCTCCTTAGACCTTAATCAGAATTTTTCTTTAAAGAGGACAGTTTTTTGAAAATACCCTCAAGACCCATTACTCTTCCTGAATGAAAAGCGGCAAGAATAAATAGACCGAGCATAAAGACAATATGCTGGTCAACGATATAGGCTGTGGCGCTTGGGTGAGGAAAACCGAGCGGGATATAGTATAGAAGCATGAGAATGATTCCAAGCGTTGCGCTCATGCGTACGAAAATCCCGAGAATCAAGGACACCCCAAGAAGCGTGAGCCCCCATTCGTTAACAAAATTGATGACGGGAAGAATGCTCGGTTGTAAAAATATCTGGTACAAACCCGTAAATGCTTTGGCTCCTTTGAGATACCCTTCCGCAGACCATGCGGGATTAAGCACTTTTGTTATCCCTGCGTAAAAATACATCCACCCGAGACCGACTCGGAGAAGAAAAAGAGAGATTTTTTGATACTTTGACATGGTTTTATTTTATCACGTTATCGGGACAGTAAAGATTCTTTATTTTTCATAAGAAGAGCGTTTACGGCAACAATCACCGTAGAAAGGGACATGAATACTGCAGCAAACGCAGGTTGCAAAATGATTCCTTTGGATGCGAGCGCTCCCGCCGCAATTGGCAATGCGATAAGGTTATATCCCGTCGCCCAAAAAAGATTTTGAATCATCTTGTCGTAGGTAATTTTTGAGAGACGGATAATTTTGACTATGTCCCGAGGGTCGTTTTTTACAAGAATGATTCCGGCCGACTCGACAGCAACGTTGGTTCCCGCCCCTATGGCAATACCAATATCGGCGGCAGTCAAAGCGGGTGCGTCATTGACACCATCGCCCACCATTGCCACTTTCATGCCCCGGGCCTGCAAAAGCCTTACTTTGTCGGCTTTTTCATGGGGGAGCACTTCGGAAAAATATTGGTCCAGATCAAGCTTCCCCGCCACCCACGAGGCAACATCTTTTGAATCTCCCGTAATCATTGCGACTTTTACACCAAGCTTTTTAAGGCTGTTAACCGCTTCTTTCGATTCCTCTCTTACGACATCAACAAGAGCAATGCTGCCCAAAAGTTTATGGTCCAATACGACATGAATCACCGTTTTTCCCTCTTTTGCAAGAGAAGAAATCGTCGCCTCATGCATTTCCGACAAATCGATTTTTTCCTCGGAAAGAAGTTGGTCATTCCCCACGAGAACAAGTTTCCCCGCGACAAGTGCCTGGGCGCCCTTCCCCGGAAGACGTTTGAAATCCGTGACCGTCTCAAGATTTACATTGCGATGCTGCGCCTCCATGCCTATTGCTTTTGCAAGCGGGTGTTCGGATTGACTATTTACGGCCGCGGCCAAACGCAATACGTCTTCTTCCGAAAATCCTTCGGCAGAAACAACAGCGTCAACACCAAATTCGCCGCGGGTTAATGTTCCCGTTTTGTCGAAAAGAACAATGTCTATGTTGCGTGCGGCTTCCAATGCGATTCGTTGCCGTACCAGGAGTCCGTTCCGTGCCGCCATCGTTGTCGATATGGAAGCGACAAGGGGCACGGCAAGACCTAAGGCGTGAGGACACGCAATAACGAGCACGGCCACGAGACGTTCTGTCGCAAACACGACTCCCGCTTTCGCAACAATCCAAAGTAAGAATGTAAGACCTCCGGCGGCAATCGCAAGAACGGTAAGATAAAACGCGGCTCTGTCGGAAAGAATTTGCAAACGCGACTTGCTTGCTTGGGCATCCGCGACCAGACGCATCACTCCGGCAAGAAACGTGTGCTCCCCTATTTTTGTGACTTCAATAATAAGACTTCCGTCACCATTTAACGCTCCCGCAATCACTTCGTCGCCTTCTTTTTTTAAAACAGGTTTTGATTCCCCGGTAATAATCGCCTCGTTGAGTTCCGATTTTCCTTCAAGGATTTTCCCGTCAGCGGGGATTTTCGCTCCCGGTTTGACACGAACGTTATCTCCGACGGCAAGTTCGGAAAGCGGTATGGTTTTGGTTGCCCCCCCTCGGATTACTTCGGCAGTATCAGGAAGAAGTTTTGCCAGTTCTTTAAGGGCCCCCTGAGTGCTTTGGACCGATTTCATTTCAATCCAATGTCCGAGCAGCATAACGGCAATCAATGTCCCCAGTTCCCAGAATAACGTATGCTCAGAGCCCCGCAGCACCTCAAAGATACTGAAAGAGTAGGCTGCGGTTATTGCCAAAGCGATAAGCGTCATCATTCCCGGCAACCGGGCGGAAAGTTCCCGATATGCCCCTGCAATAAACACCCATCCGCCGTAAAAGAAAATTACCGAACCGAGAGCCGCAACTGAAAAGTCCTGCAACGGAAAAGACGGCAGTGCGAATCCGAATGCTTTTTCAAAAAGTTCGGAGTAGAGAAGAATCGGAATAGTCAGAACAAGAACAGCCCAGAATTTCTTGAGAAAAGATTCCGTTTTGTGTCCTTTGTGTTTGTCATGATTTTTTTCGGACTTGTCCGTCGTAGCTTTAGTGGAGACGGGAACAAGGCGCATGCCGCATTCGGAACACATGCCTTCCTTTGCTTGTTTGATCTCAGGATGCATCGGACAGGTATATATTGTCTGTGATTCGCTATTTTGATTGTTATGGTTGTGGTGATTCATAATCTTTATTCTACGCCGCATTCAAATAAACGTTTAACACCGTCGCTGACATTTATATTTTTAATTCAGTATGTTTTATATCCCGCACCCGCTTTGCTGGCGTGGCTGTGCCGCTGGTGCTCCTGTGTCTACCCCACATCCATTTCCACTCCTCTGTCCTTGGGGTTGAACAACCTGCGAAGCAATCCTTTGGTATCCCTGCGCGCTTGAGAAATTAATACCAAGTATTTCTTGCGGGTTCACGTCTTTCCAATCAACGCTTTTATTTTTCATATAGGTTGCTATGGTCATATACGTGTCCGGGAACCAGTAAGAATTAACTGCCAAAGCGGCTGCCCACATATCTTCCTCGCTAACGCCCTGTGAAGCCATGAGTTCAAGAAGCCCAAGCATCGCCATACCGTGATTGCAATCGGGAAAATGCGTCGAATTACCACAACAAGGGCGGTAGATTCCTTTCGATACTTTATCCACTAAAGCCTGCTGTTCGGAGGTCAAATCGAAAAATTTATGCCGACTATAGTGATCCATTGCATTTCCTTCGGCAATTGTCCAACCGCCCGTCGAGGCAAAATTACCCGCGCCTCCATATTTCGCATTTGCCATTTCGCCTTTTTCCAAGATTTCATTTTTACTCGCAAGACCTAAAGCCCAGAACAGATTGAGCAGATATCCGGCGTTGTTTTTTGTAATTTTTAGCTTGCCATCGTTTTGTCCGAGAAGCAGATTTTTGTACTCATTGGTAAATGCACTACGGTCTTCGTATATGGCTTTAAATTTTTCGGCATCAATTGCCCCTACACTTGCAAGTTTCACACCGAGGTCGCCCCATGTAACGGGAAGATCAACCCCTTGAGACGACAATACTTTTTCTTCCAGCTCGGAAATCTTGGTTTGCTCGTGGTTTGTTCCAAGACCCGATGTTTGCTTTTCAACGGTTCCAGGCCCGCTTGTATACATCCATGCACCGGAAAGAACAAGCGCGGAAATAAGAATGCTTGCGGAGAGCACGTAGTCTTTTTTGACTGGCTTAACTTCAGGAGAGTCCTCCGTGATTTGATTTTGTGTTTCGTTTTTGTTGTTTTCCATAGATATGTGATTTATTTTCCATTGTTAAGGATAGTTATGTTAACGTGTTTCCGTAACCGGACATCCACTTAATTCGGAAAGTTGCGCGGGGCTCAATTCTCCTTCAACTCTGGTTCCGTCGGGAAATACCCATGTCGGGTAAGCTTTTATACCGGCGGCAATACATACCTGCGGATTATCGGGACATTCCACATATGGAACGAAAGAAAATACTTCTCCGAATGCCCTCTTCTGGCTTTGACAGTGCGAACACCACGCGGCGCCGTACATTGTCACGTTTTTTTCCGCAAGACACTGCGTAAGAAAAGTGAAATCTTCCTTCGGGCGGCTTGTACACAAAAAAACGACAACCAATCCTATGGCCAAAATAAGTGCACCGATAACAAGAAAGAAAGTATTTTCTTTATTCATTGCAGCAGTCCACGAGTTTGTTGACAATGTCTTGCGCTGACCATGGTTTTTCTTCCGAAGCAACCACTTTTATATCTTCAAGATTGAGAAGTTTGAGCCGTAAAGCCCAAAACATCGAGTACATTGAGTAGGCGCGCTCGAACATTTCTTTGGCGTCTTCTTTTTTACCGTCTCCGTGAAATTTCGTTCCGACTTCCATAAGGCGCATCGTCGTCGCCAAGAGATGCTTGCTAATACACCACGTTTCCCCTTCGTGCTTTTGCACAAGGCGGGACATAAGAGCTTTCCGATTTTCCCTTACTTCGGCCAAAAAGTCGAAGTATTCATCTTTTTTTGTCTTTGAGCCCGTGAAAAAGAAATGTTCCTCAAGGCTCAAAAGGTTCATCACAGCAATACTTAAGTCTTCGTCCGAAGAAAGGTCGATTTTCCCGGAGCGGCGTAATTCTTCGACTTTTAGAAGCACTTCATTCATTGTTTGTTTTCCATCCATGATAATTACAACATAAAGATAATAATTCCTAAGATAACCATCGCGACCCCGCCCCATATTCGCATATGAGTATTCTCTCCCTTTTTCCACTCGCGTACTTTTTCTATAAGCGCTTTATCGCTTGAAAGAATAAGAATGATGACGAGCGGAAGGACAAAGATGAGGTTGTAGAAGAAGAGATATCCAAGACCTGTAATATATGTTGTTGAGTCATGGAGAAGTCCGAGAACCATAAGGTATGGACCTCCTGTGCACGGAAATTCGCACAAAGCGACAAATACTCCCAGAATGAAAGCGGTGGGAAGAGTTGCTTTCTCCATTAGGAAAGCCATTGTTTTGTGGGATACAGTCGGTATGCGCAACTTGATGGGAAACGACGGGAAAAATTCATTGATAAGATTCAGCGCTCCCCATCCTATAAGAAGGAAAGCACCGAGTTTCGCCATAAAGTGCGGAGTATTGAAGAAATGAAGCGCCTGAAGAATACCAAGACCGATAAGCATGTAGGAGATGTAAATTCCGAGAATATAGAATGCACCGATAGTAAGGATGCTACCTCGCACTTTTCCAAGATTTATCAGGAAGGCTATGGTAAGAAGAAGAATGGAAAATGCACATGGATTGATACTGTCAATGAGCGCGGCTATGCCCACGAGCGGCAAGAGCCATGTTCCCTCATTGCTTATGTTCCACAACATGACAGAACCGAAAGAAGTCATTTTGAGAAACAGAATTGTCCCCAAAAGCAGAGCGGCAGAAATTACAAGAATGATAAATTTTTTATTCATGGGAGTTTAAGGAGTTACGTTCGCGGTAAAACGAAGCTCAACAGGTGCTCCGCTGTCATTTTCCAGGATAATTGATCGTCCAATTTTCCCCACGCCGGCCGGACCGTGAGCCGCGGGATCAAAAGTAACGATAACGCGAGATTGTTCTTGAGGATTGATTGCGGCATTGATAGCCGGAATAAAACCGTGGCCCGGCATACCAAAGGGACCGAATGTACCCTCTGCCGTTTGCAGTGCCGCTTGTGTGCACATGCAAGAGGTATATAGGGTACGCACCAAGGTTGCTCGCCCGCCTGTATTGGTAATAACGTATTCGTGTGTCACCGGGCCCTTCGCCATAGAAATGGTTCCAAAATCGAAGGTTTTCTCTTGAGCAACGAGGAAGCTTTCGGATAATTTGTTTTCTTGATTTTCTTGGGATTTTTTATTCTGAGAAATATTATTCGTTACAATAAGCGCCCCCAGAGCGACAATACTAATGAACAATGCAATGAGTATATCTTTCGTTTTCATACTTTACATATAACGGGATTAGAAACGGGTAAAATGAAAAACCCGCTTTTAAAACCAAAGGCAACTTGACTAAAGAGCCTGAGGAGAGCGGGCTAGAAAGAAGACGAAGGGTCGCGCTTTTCACGCAAAGAGAGCCAGTGTGAAAATTTCTGCGTCGCACTAGTCTCATGGAGAGAATACGTTACAGGCCGAATGACAAGAAAAGTTTTTTGAGAAATTACAACAATCGCGTATAGAAACGCCGACACGGAAGTCAGCAGCAACGAGACGAGCAAAACAGACATGGACACGCTATCAAAAGTGGCGGTTGAGAATCCACGCAATGCGTTGGTATAAAATGCCGCCCCATCAAGGGCCGTACTTGTGTCCGGACACACCGTCCGCTGGAAAAGAGATGCAATGCAACCTGCTCCATAGTTGTGTCCCATGCCAAGAAAACCGAAAACGGCAATACCCACAATGGCGACAAAAAGTATTGAGGATGTAAGGCGCGCTAACATATT
This sequence comes from bacterium, assembly GCA_030690305.1. Taxonomy (NCBI): domain Bacteria; species bacterium. The sequence goes on from JAUYHB010000024.1 coordinate 35,759, forward strand.
TGGATTATATCACAATTTTTAGGTTATGTCTTCCCTGCTACTCCGTGGTCCTGCCATCGAAGTGTTCTTCATTTGACAGAGCCTCGGCCTTCGTCTTGCGGACAGTACCGTCTTGATGTTCCGGGGGTGAATAAAGAGTATACAGTTTCATATCCGCACTGCCCGCATTTATGACATTGTGTTTTACACCCGCAGGCACAACAACCGCACTCCCGTCGGCAATTACATGTTCCACACCATTAAGCACAGCTTTCCCCTCTCCCGCTTCAACTCTGATAAATTGGTCAAGGGTGTGAACTTCTTCTCCGATATCTTCGCCTGGTTTAAGATTCATCAAAACCAACTGACTGTTTTTTGCCGTATACAGCACACGTCGGAAATCGGAATTTTCAAGAGATTCCTTTTCAATGTTTGAAACATAACCTTTCATACCGTTGATTATACACCCAAAAGAAAACCGTCAGCCTTGGGCTGACGGTTTTTTATAAAGGAACAATTTTTTCCATGTTTTTTCCGAAAGAAACCGCGCGGACCTTCACTTGCGCTTCTTTTTCTAGAAGCGTAATACCCTCAATAAATTCTTTGGGTAGGTCTTTGGAGGAAGAGACGGCGTCCGTTTCGCATTTCCATCCGGGAAACCTTTTGTAAAATGCCTGGCATTTTTCCAGAACTCCGTTTGACGGAATTGCGGTATAAAACTCGCTTTGCATTGAGAGTGTTTCCTTACCCCGGCGTTTTCCCGTGTAATACGGCTCCGTCCCTTCGTAACGATATCCGACACATAATCGTATTTCAGGACAACCGTTTAACACTTCGGCCCGAGCAAGGATAATTTCCCTTCGCTCGTTTCTCAAAGCGTGACGTAACAAGGCAAGGTCGAGCCAGCCTATTCTCAAAGGCCTTCCAAGAGCATCATACTCATCCGCCTTTATACGAATAGCCGCGCCCAGTTCAAATTCATCCTTACTTTCAAGGCTTGCCGTGGGAAACTCTTTGAGATCCCGCTCTCTGTCGACAAGACCTGCACACCATCGTGCAGATTTCCGGCCTCCCATTTCCGTGGGAATACATTGCCGCAAATTGGAATTAGCCATATAAAACGCTTTGACGACAAAACATCTATCCGTAAAAAAGCGGTTCATATAAACCTCCTTTCGTGGAAGTTACGATTTTAAAGAAGAATCATTTTCTTGCCACACATTATATAAAAAGACCAAAAGACGCAAGAAAGGGATAGCTTTTCAAAAATATTTCCCTCAAGCCGTTTGAGCGAAAATTTACTTTTCCAAAATCTTACGGAGCTCGTTGAGGGCGAGTAGAGAAAAATTCAGAAGAATTTTATCGTGTTTTGGAAAAGTGAATTTGAGCGGGTCTTTAAGGCTGGAACAATTCTTCGGGCAAAAAACGGACGGAGGATACCTCGGGAAATTGTTTTGCCGTAGCTTCAATTTGAAACCACAAAATCCCAACCCGGCATGAGCCGCCCCCTGTTTTGTTTTCGGTATCGGAAAAAGTAAGTGTGAGAAGACCGTTTTTAAGTTCGGTACTTTTCAATTCCAGACCGGGTAAGGGATATTCGGTCATGAGGCCTTGCTTCTTTTCTGCTTCAGTCAGCTCACCTTTCAAAAGCAGGTTGATGGTGTCTTCTATCGGCATCGTACTGTTCTCAATCTTCCGTTCAACGCTTTGCAAACCGTTTTGAGAACATAATATGTTTCCCGTTTCGTCTTTATCCGCTTTCGGATTGTAATAAAAAAGTTGGACAGCACGGCCGACATCTTCTTTGTGCAGCAATAATGGCACGAAATACAACGATGATACGACAAGAAAAGAGAGAATAACAAAAAAGATAAGAGATTGTTTACTCATGCCCCCAGTATACACCCTCAAAAAATAACGAAAAAGACCCGCCTTTACAAAACGCGGTGGGTCTTTCTAACAGGAAATGGCTTCTATCCAGCCTATTTTCTTGAAAAAACAAAAAAGTTCTTCCGAGTTCATAAAGAGCGTTGGTAAAACACAGAGCCCACACAACTCCCGTACGTTCTCAATCTTCCTTTTCCCTTCCCCGCATTCAAGCACGTCCCCCGCTTTAACGAAACCAAAACAAGCGGAAAGTTTTGCACGGCAAAGATAGCAACGTCTCATTATTTCCTCCTTTGTCTGTAATGAACCGGCTAGCACTTCCTCAGCAATAATAACAAATAGGTGCCGAATATGCTGTAGAATGGACTGCATGGACACTTGGGAGGAAAAAGGTAATTTTTTGCATAAGACCTTTATTTTCAAAGACTTTAAAGAGGCGCTTGCATTTGTTAACCAAGTGGGAGAAATTGCGGAACGATTACAGCATCACCCTGATATTTCCATTAGTAATTACAAGGAGGTTTCTATTTCAACAACTACCCACAGCGAGAATAATAAAGTAACAGAAAAAGATTATGCTCTTGCAAAAGAAATCAACAGTTTAGAGCACTTGCACAAATAATTTGTGTACAAATGTTCTATAATGAATATGAATTTTATTAGCTCAATTAAAAACTATGAAGGACAATAATATTATCCTCTATGTGCTCGGCCTAGTCATTGTCGCGAGCATTGCATTTGGTGTTTGGGTAAATTCAAAACCCAAACCGGCGGTAGTCGAAGATACGAACTCCCCCGTTTCTTCAAATTCGTCTACCCCCTCTAGCTCCTCCGCCGCCTCACAGACGGGAGGTGCGGTTATAAAAGAAACTCCCGTAACACAGACGCAAACAAACCCGAACGTCAAAACCGTCTTGTATCGGGGTACTTTGTTTGAACCAGCGATTATCGAGATTAACCACGGTCAAGAAATATTGTTTATAAACAAAAGCAGCAGCGCAATGCGCCTTGTGTTTTCTGTTCCCGGTACCACAGCCCAAAGCTATACATCATTTGACCAGGTGAAAACCGTAGGCAAGGATGGAACATATCAGCTTATCTTCAATCAACCCGGCATATGGAATTTCTACAACCTTAACGGCAACAAAGCCGTTATCGGCACCGTTAACGTAAAATAAAGAGTGCTTTGAACAAAACCCCCGCCAAGTTCGCTTGGCGGGGGTTTTTCAAATCTCGCGATCTAATCGAAAAGGTTGATGAGATATTTATCTATTTCGCGCTGGTCGAGGTCGTAAAAATATTTATTTTCATCATGAAGTTTCGTCGCAAGTGTTACACCCACAAACCGCCAGTGCCACGGTTCAAATTGGTAATACAAATTATTTTCGGAGTATGAAAGTACGAAACCGTATTTGTAAGCGTTTTGGGTCAGCCATATATATGCGGCAGTATTTTTGAACGTATTAAAACTTGCCCCTAAATCAGGAGTTGTGAAATCAACCGTTGTTCCAAGTTGATGCTCCGAATATCCTTGGTCGGCGGAAAACTGATTCGCTCCGGACCCGTACGTCACTTTGTAATTAGACTTAAGAGAAGATTGTTCCGCAAAAGACCGATATCCCGAAATGATTTGAAGCGGGACGGAGTTTGCTTTGGCATCATTTAAAAGTTTCGCAAGATAGAGCCATACGCTTGTCTGAATTGAAATCGTTTTTCCGTTGCGATACGCGTATTCCGAATTCGTAATGTCAGTGAGGGTAGCGGGGATATAGTTTTCGTTAAGAAAGTAAACTTTTGAATATTTTTTTAGAAGTTCCGGGTCGGTCATGCTCAGCTTTTGAAGTGTGCCGACAGTACCCGTAATACTTTTAAGCTGAAAATCGAAGTAGTCGTTTTTCCCCTGCTCGACCCTAAGCGCTTCAGCCAAGTTCGTATTTTCATTTTGCGCTTGGGCAAAACTCTCCTGCAGTTCGGAAATTTGTGCTTTAAATGCGGCGGTATCCGAAACCAGCTGGCTTTTTGTAGCCGTTAGTTGTTTTGCCATTGAAAAATAGACGTATACGCTTCCTCCAAGCAAGATAAGCAGAATTGCGACAGTGGCCTGAAGTGGTGTAAAAGGTTTGGATTGGAAGAAGACGGCTTTCATAGGAAAAAATTGTACCACAACAAAAACCCGTCCGCTTGAAGCGGACGGGTTTGTTAAAAATCTTTCAAATTATCCTTCACAATCACATTCGGAGCATTTCTCCCCCGCTTTGTGCTCGTGTTCGCACATTGCACATTTTACTTCTTCCATTGCGTTAAGTCTTAATGCCTTGTAAATCGACTTTCTCCCCTATTTTATCATGTCTTTAAAAACAGCAAAATATAAATAAAAAAAAGCCCGTCAAATTTTATTTTGAACGGACTTTTCAGTTTCTCAGAGAAGCAATTACGAATCAAAAACAGCGGGAGACGCGAGAGCACCTAAAGTTTCCTGGTCTTCAAGAGGATTAAAAATGCGGTCATCCTCCTTTCGAATATCTTTTTTGTAGGACTCGAGATGTTCTTGGTATCCTTGTATGGAGGCGGAACATTCCGCCTTATGAAACACTCTCCACCACGAAAGCGACATTCTGTATTTTTCTAGCACATCAATACGCTTTTCGATTTCCCGTACCACGGCTTGGTCCAAAGTTACATGTTCCGAAGTTGTTTTTTGCATCGGACACCTCCCAAAAAAATGGTTAAGAACAGCAACAATTCCTCAATTTCTAGTAAGAAAGATAGCACAAAAAAACTGAGAAGTCAAGCATCCTCCGAAAGGCTGCGAGGAGAAACTTTATTTTGATTTTTTGCGGGAAGCTCTTTCCGCAAGCATCAGTCTCTTTATCGCAAGACGCTTCTTTGTCTTGGGGGAATGTTTTGATTTTCTTTTCGGACTAAGGAATCCGCCTCTTTTTGCCATATAAATAAGTAGTTAATGAATAGTCGACTAATTCTACACCGATAAGAAAATTAAACAACCTTGAATATTCCTCCCCTTCTGGTATGAAGTGAGAACTACATTAAGAGATTTAAAATGTAAAAATTAAATTGTATATAAAAGAAAACCACCTGCAAATTTAAGGTGATTTCCTTACATTCGAGGTGGTTTAGGCTAGAACGCAAAACTTAATGTGCAAAGTCTGAGACCGCGGCGAGCAAGCGCTCGGTCAACAATGCCACAAATTCTTGTTTGTACACTTTTTTTCTTGAGTTGTTCACTTGTTAAAACACGTGAACATCTTTGAAGAACTTTTTTCAGAACACCATTCACCTGATTCATGGCTGCATCTCCAGTAAAGGGTTAGGGTTTCTGGTTCAACCAGTCTAAGCCTTATTGTACACCGTAATACAATATTTGTCAATATCTAGCTCCCCCGGGAGGATTCGGTCACAGGTTCTTGCTTCGCAGACCTGCGACCCCGACTCGGCGCTTCATCCTGCCCCGCAGGCGCGCCTCCGTCTTTCGAACCCCCTAACCGTGGAAGTTGGAAATACAAAAACGCCCGTGAAGGGCGTCTTGATTTTCAAAGCTCCCCCGGGAGGATTCGGCTACACGTCTTATCTCGCCGTCGCTCGGTAAACTCGCAGCCCGCCCCTCGCGGTTTTGTCTGCTGACAAAACATCGCTGCGGTCTTCGAATCCTCACGAACGCACAACAATGTGCGTTCTCCGTTTGGAAAACCTAAACGATAAAAAAGACCCTGCGTGGAGCAAGGTCTTTTTTATTCGTTGGCTCCCCCGGGAGGATTCGAACCTCCGACCAATCGATTAACAGTCGATTGCTCTACCGCTGAGCTACAGGGGAATGTAGTTATATTATTCCGCTCTGTTCTATGATTGCAAATTTTTATTCTTAGCAATCTCCTTACAGTGCGATCTCCTTACAGGAGCTGCACACCCTTTGAGATATTTTACTTCGTTCCTCATAAAATATCTCAAAGGGTCTTGCGAAGCTCCAAGTCTTCACTTCTCACTCCACCGCCAAGCTACAGGGGAATAATAAAGACTATACTAGCAAAAAATCGCTATCCTGCAATCTACTCTCTTATTCTCCAGCCCTTGGCAAAAAGACGTTCTACAAGCACGGAAAGACCGATAATCAGAAAAAGGGTCATGAGCATGCCGAACGTCTGATTGGCTTCGCTGATACCAACCATTGAAAACCGGATACCATCCGCAAAATAGAAAAACGGATTCCATAAAGCAATAACGTGCAAATTTTGCGGAAGCATTGAGATTGAGTAGAAAACACCTCCGAGAAAAGAAAGGGGCGTGATAATGAATGTGTTCCATACGCTTAACTGTTCGAATCCGCCCGCCTGAAGACCAGCAAGAATTCCCAATAGCGAGAAAATTGCAGACACACCGATAAGGTAGAAAAGGAAAAAGCCAAAATGTTCCATCTGTGCCACACCAAACAAAACGGCAATGAAAAGCACCCCCACACCAACCAAAATGCCGCGAACGACTCCGCTTAAAGTAAACCCAATTACCATTTCAAGATGGGAAAGAGGAGCAACAAGTATTTCTTGGATATTGCGCGTCCAACGGCCGAAATAAACTGCGGAAGAAGTGCTTCCAAAAGCGGCCGCGACAACATTCATCATCAGAATCCCCGGCAACACAAAGGAAATGTAAGAAACACCGCCGATAAGGTCTATCTTCCCGCCAACTATCGAACCGAAAATGAAAATGTAGAGGAAGGCGGAAATCAGAGGGGTAACAATCGTTTGTGTGATGACCCTAAACGTTCGCTCAACCTCTCTGCGTATCAATGTGTAAAATCCTACCCAGTTCATCCCGTTAGAAATTTATTTATAAAGATATCCTGCGCAGTGCGTCTGCCGAATAGGCAGTTCCCGTTATGAGCGAAGCGCTGCGCCGACAAGAAGGACGTGGCTATTTGCCACTCGCGCTTCGCGTGGTTATGTAAAGATAAATTTCGTACGGGACTCATGATGTTTTGGGTTTTTCTTCTTTGGTTAACTCTAAAAATCGCTCCTCGAGTTTTTTGCCCCCTTCAAGGAATACTTCCTTTTTATCAAGTGCGATAATTTTCCCTTTGTGAATAATGGCAATGCGGTCGCACAGCCGCTCAACTTCTTCAAGATAGTGCGAGGTAAGAAGGATGGTTTTTCCTTTTTTGTTCAAATCTTGGAGGTACTCCCACAAGTCATGTCTCATTTCGACATCAACACCCGCAGTCGGTTCGTCGAGAATCAAAACTTCAGGGTCATGCATCAAGGCTCGTGCGAGCATCACACGACGCTTAAGCCCGCCGGAAAGCCATTGAAATGGTTTAGTGGCATGCGGAAGAAGATCAAATTGAACCAAAAGTTCATTGATGCGTTTTTTCCGTTCCGCGCTCCTCATGCCATAATATCCCCCCATATAATCGAGAATCTTTCGGGTAGTCGAAAAAATATCAACATTGAATTCCTGGGGAGACAGTCCCACTTTTTTTCGCGCCTCGCGGTAGTTGTTTTTTACATCAGCTCCACCGACAAGAATTGAGCCCTCGGCATACGTTGCGATTCCCGTAATACAATGGATTGTTGTCGTTTTCCCCGCTCCGTTCACTCCCAAAAATCCGAAAAACTCTCCTTTCTCTATACGAAAAGAAATGTCGTCGACAGCGACGGCATTTTTATATTTCTTTTTCAGATGTGTAATTTCTAGCGCACTCACGGCTCCCCATTATAACAAATAAAATCTTTTGGCAAAATTCCCAATGCACTTCTGTGTAACGTAGTATAATTGGGCATATGCATCTTTCTCGCGCTTCCTTCCTTTCATATATGCGCAATTTTATTTTTGGCGCGGAAGACAGTCTTGTGTCTACGGTGGGTTTGCTTGCAGGTATTGCCGCGGCAGGAACTGAAAAACGAGAGATTGTCATTGCCGGTCTTGTCCTGATTACCGTGGAAGCCTTTTCCATGGGCATTGGGAGCTACCTTTCGGAACGCAGCCTCAGCGATTCCGAGAGCAAAGACGGGGAAAGAAAAACCATTGTGGGAGCCCTGATTATGCTTCTTTCTTATGCCCTGGCCGGCTTTATTCCCCTTTCCCCATATTTGTTTCTTCCAATAGATATTGCCTCGAATACATCCATCGGAGCCACTTTGGCGTCTTTGTTCCTGCTCGGAATAATCAGCGCGCGAGCGTTAAAAACAAATGTGCTGAAAAATGCTTTTCGTCTATTGTTTTTTGGCGGAATTGCTTCCCTGTTGGGAATCGCCGTCGGTATTGCGCTTAAATAGAAGCGCGGTACTATAACAAATAGAAAGGAGGTGCGTATGGACGAAAACGACCATTTGTCTCTGGAGATGCAAGGTGGTAGTGGATTCGTCAAAGAGCAGAGATGGAGACGGACATTGTGTGGTGCAGTGCTCCTTGAACTTCCTGAACATTTGAAAAAGGCTTTTTTCAGGTATGAAAAATCATTTCCGAAAAAGTCTTTGCGTACATCGGGACTCATTACACCCAAGAGCCGCTGTTGCGGTGCGAGACTCCACTTAAGCAAGGGAGGAATCCGCAAAGAAATCTGCAACAAGTGTGGAAAACCGAATCCACCACCTGTCCGTTATTGCTAAAGACCGCTATCAACCCTATGTAGCGGTCTTTTTTTAGGGGTTGCCTAAATTTATTGACACGGTATAATGGGTGCTTGGTTGAACATTATCAGTCGTAATTTTGTTTTTGACTGAAGTAATATGGACGAAATGAACAACTCCATGGAAAACATGGACGAGCAGAAGAAGCCGGAAGAAACAACTGAAGGCACAGAAGAAAGCACAGAAACTTCTTCTGAAGAAGAATAGACAGAAATCGAAAACCCCTCCGCCTTAAGCGGAGGGGTTTTGTTTTAGAGTCTAAAGTTTCCCTATAATGGCCGCTATTTTATGAGAATCGTGACGTAGGACGGATGTGTCGTCATAAATATCGTCTATCACTATTTTCCCCCCGTATTGCGAAAGCGCGCCATCTATAATAACCGGATATTTCTTTTCCGCTTCGTAACCCTTTAACAGGGGCGAGGGCACAACTTTCGAGTTCCCGACAATAACATCAAAATGTTTCATCCCAAGATACAACAGTACTTCGCGGGCGAAGTCGGATGCGCAAAATCCGTGAGTTTCGCCCCACTTTGTCATCAAATTAAGTATATAAACTTTTTTTGCGCGACTTTCCCGAATCGCTTCCGAAACCCCTTTTACCAGAAGATTCGGAATTATCGATGTATATAAATCTCCTGGACCGATAATAATCATATCCGCCTGCGTAATGGCTTCCCGGGTTTTTTCGTACACATGTGCTTCGGGCTTAAGAAAAACTTTCTCTATGCGTTTTGAGCCGTCATGTTTGGGAATATCGATGTTGGTTTCTCCCTCAATTATGCTCCCATCTTCAAGTTCCGCGCATAACTGCGATTTGTGCACGCTTACGGGCAAGACGGTGCCTTTAATATTGAGAAGCTTCCCCGCTTCCGCTATCGCCTCCGCATCGTCAGACTTGATGTGTGCAAGAGCCGTTAAAAATAAATTGCCGAAATTGTGCCCGTGAAGGGTGCTCCCCGGATTATTGAAACGAAAATTAAAAAGACTTCGCAGTGTTTCTTCCCGCTCCCCTCCCGACAAAGCGACGAGACACCGGCGCGCATCGCCCGGCGGTAAAACTCCGAATTCGTCTCGGAGAATTCCGCTTGAACCACCCGAATCAAACATCGTGACCACGGCGGTGATGTCAAACGGATATTCCTTCAGACCACGGAGCATAACAAAGCTTCCGGTGCCGCCCCCGATGACGACTACTTTCTTTTTCCTTGTCGGGCTAAGAAAGCGCATACGTTTTACTCGGACGGTTTCTTATGAAGTATGAGAGAGGCTATTTCGTCAAACCGCCGTGGCAGTGTTTCTCGAAAGAAAATTTCTCTTTCGGAAGGTTCGTAGGCCCCGACTTCCTGCCACAAGGCGCGCCCGGCAAGAAATCCCTTTGCTCCGGCTTCAACGGCCGTCTGGAGTTGCTCTTTGAAAGCGTCGAAAGATACTCCGCGGGTCAGAAGAATCCACGGGACATTGCCTGCTTTTGTGTTCATTTCCTTACATACATACGGGTCACCTTCGGGGAATTCAAGTTTCCACACGTCGGGAATAATATCCTTTGCAATAAGCGCATCCATGGAAGAAAGAATCAGTTCTCCGCGCGATTTCGGGGCCCCTTCCACTTCGTATGTCACGATCTCAAGGAACAAAGGCATTTGTGCGGAGTGAGCGTCGGCGAGCACTTCTTTGGCCGTTTGAAGTTGCTTTTCCGCTGATTTGGAAAACGGGTTGAAGTAAAGAAGCAGTTTGACTCCCTGCGCTCCTTTTTCTTTTAAATCTTTAGCTGTGTAGATAATTTTCGTGTATCGTTCGTCGGTTCCTCCTTCGTAGCTGGATTCCTCAACACGCAAAAGATAGGGCGGCTGATGAAGAGTTTTCTTTGTCGCTCCCTCGTATGCGGGCAAACCATATTCCGAATCAATGAGAACCCCGCTCATCCGGGAAAGCAAAGAAGCGATAATACCCCGTTTGAGTTCAATGATATCCGAAGGGTACACCCCTGCGGGATTGCGCGGATTGATAATTTTCCTGAAACTGTCTTCGTGGTCAAGAGCAAGCATCAAAAACGCACCTCTTTTCGTAAATATATCGGCGTTCATAAAAATTGTTTGTTTAAGTACAGAAAATTATATCACAGGGAAACCGTAAAAAAGAAAAAGAGAGTGAGAAGCGAAGACTTGGAGCTTCGCAAGACCGGAGGAGCGCTTCCGCTCCGAGGTGGGGTCGCGAAATTTTCTAGTAAGAAAATATTCGTGACAGGATAAAAACCAGAGCAAAAAGCCCCTTCAGGGGGCTTTTACTTTTTCTCTTTGTACACCGTATGCTTCCGGGCTATTGGGTTGTATTTTTTAATTGAAAGTTTCGCCGGAGTATTTTTTTTGTTTTTGGACGTAAAATACACATGGCCCTTACCTACGCCTTTTGCGTCCCCTTCCGAAACGATTCTTATGAGTTTATCTTGAGACATAACGAGAAAAAGTATAACAGAAAAAAAAGAAAGCGCAATGTCCGTGAATGAGGGTCATTGCGTCTTCCGGGAACATGCTATCATGAAATGCATAAGACCTTTTCGGGGTCGAATTTTATATAACTCCTTTACAAACCAAACAATGAATAAAATTGCATGGTGGCTTGTCATCATCGGGGCTCTTAACTGGGGACTCGTAGGGATAGGCGAACTCGTCGGAGGAAATTGGAACATGGTCAATTTGCTTCTCGGAAGCATTTCTTCACTTGAAGCCATAGTATACGTGCTCGTTGGCGCTTCGGCAGTCGTTCTCCTCCTTGATAAGAAGAAAATGATGTAGTGTCTATTTAGGCATTTACAGCAAGAAAACAAATAATAAAAATACCGTCAGCCCAAGGCTGACGGTATTTTTATTAGAATTTGAGTTGACGAACAAAGGAACCGAGTATGTTGTGAATTTTCCCGAAATAAATTTTGAAATAAAGCGGTCTTTCTTCTATGCCTCTGGCTCCCGAGAAAATACGTCCCCCATTTTCAAGTTCTTGATATTTTACGTGCGGGTTTGTAACGGTCATGTGGCTTCCCATTTTTTTTGCTGTCCGGTATTTTCCGTCGCTGCAAAAGACTTTTTCACTTAACACGAAATCAACGTTGATCTCATTGAGCCGCGCAAGCTCTTCCGACTCATGTTTTTCTTCCTCAATGATGAAATCACGCAGATCTTCAAGCAGACGATTCACATCCTCCTGAAGTCTCGTCGCCGGAAGATCTTTTTTGTGCTGTTTTCTTAAAAATGATACTGCGTTCATAGTTTTTGTGTTTAGTTATAAGCACTATTTGCTTACTCTCAATAGTATCATTCTTTTGACATAATGTCAATGTATTTATATGATAAATGGCTTAGAATATAAGAAAAAGCGCGTCAGCCTAAGGCTGACGCGCTTTTATTGTTTTGTTTGCCTTAAACAGAAACTGATGCCGGTACAGGACCGACAAAATTACGAATTCTTCCCTTTCCGTTTTTTGTATGCCGGGGGAGAGCGAGTAATTGACGGGCTCTTTTGAACACCGACTCAATTGTTGACAAATTGGTTTGGGTGATACGGAGGTTTCGAATAATGTTTTTTTCCTGTAACTGGAGGTACTTGATCATGGGTACGGTTTTGCCCTTGAATTCTTTCCACCGTTTCTCGAAAGTGGACGTCGAGTCGTCTTTCCTGTCACCTCTGGTTTTGCCGGCACGAAGCAGTCTCTCGAGGAAAATTTCCTTTTCCCCGTCAAGAAAGAGATGTGTGACGCCAAAATGTGACCAATAACGTATGAAACTTGCGCGTTGGCCGTTTGTCCGGGGATAACCGCAAACAATTATCGGTATGCTCTTTGGCGCATAATCACCATTTCTTTCACGAATAATGCGCGTAACTTCTTTTTGGAAGCACGTGTCAATAATTTCGTCGGGAAGCAAATGACCCGAATTCATTGCCGTTTTCAGCGCCTCCTGAAGGTGGGGTTCTTTCAAAACGTTCGAAAAACTCGGGTCGTTTTGAATCGTTTTGCGAAGATAATCGCCCATGTCGATGAAACCAAAACCATATTCGCGGGCGAGCCCTTCCGCAAGGGTGTTTTTGCCCGAACACGGTCCACCGGTAACCAGGATAAAACGAACGCTTTTCTGCATTAACTACCTCCTCTGTTTAATAGGTTATAACGAACTTATCCTGGGCGAAAGAGTACCCCAAAAAACTACAAAGGTCAATATTTAGGGGGCGACAGGAAAAGTCTTTTTGCCTGCATATACGGCCTCATTCCCCAATTCTTCCTCAATTCTTAATAGCCGATTGTATTTTGCCACCCGCTCACTTCGGGAAAGAGAGCCTGTTTTAATCTGCCCTGTCCCAAGACCTACCGCAAAATCGGCTATGGTCGTGTCCTCGGTTTCTCCTGAACGGTGGGAAATGATTGATGTATATCGAGCTTTCCGCGCGATTTCGATAGTGTGTATCGTTTCGGTGACAGTCCCTATTTGATTTAGTTTCACAAGGATTGAATTTCCAACTCCTTCCGTAATTCCTTTTTCGAGGCGTACGGGATTTGTTACAAACAAGTCGTCACCGACAATCTGCATTTTCCCACCAAGAATATCGGTAAGTTTTTTGTATCCATCCCAGTCATCTTCGTACAGGCCATCTTCAAGAGAAATAAGAGGATATTTTTTCTGCCAGTCCACGTACATGGCAATCATTTCATCCGTCGTAAGATTTTTCCCTTCGGTTTTGAGGTTATATTTTCCATCGGCATAAAGTTCGTTCGACGCGGCGTCTATGGCAAGAGAGACATCTTTTCCGGCAACATAACCGGCGCGGTCAATTGATTTTAAAATCACTTCAATGGCAGCCTCGTTTGAAGGCAGAGCGGGCGCGTATCCTCCCTCGTCCCCAACCATGACATTGCAATTCATTTCTTCGAGTACTTTCTTCAGTGTATGAAAAATTTCCGAACCGTATCGCAATGCTTCTTTAAACGTCTGCGCCCCGTGCGGTACTATCATGAATTCTTGAAGATCGGTGGAATTAAGAGCATGTTTTCCGCCGTTTAAAATGTTCATGAGAGGAACGGGAAGAATCATCTTGCCTTTTCCGCTTATGTCATTGAAATAGCGGTAGAGCGGTTTCTTCTCGCTCTGGGCTGCCGCGTGAGAAAATCCGAGTGATACTCCTAAAATCGCGTTTGCCCCAAGATTACTTTTGTTTTCTGTGCCGTCAATTTCAAGCATTGTCTTGTCGAGATTTTCTTGACCAAACTCTTTTCCGACAAGCGAATTACTCAAGGTTGTGTTTACGTGCGTAACCGCGTTGGATACCCCTTTACCTTGATACCGTTTTTTGTCTCCATCGCGGAGTTCAACGGCCTCGTGCGTGCCTGTGGAAGCGCCGGAAGGAATGGCCGCACGGCCAAATGCGCCGTCTTCAAGAGTAACGTCAACTTCAACAGTAGGATTCCCGCGGGAGTCGAGAACTTCTCTTGCAAAAATGTTTCGTATTTTCTTTATCGTTTCCATTTGATGAGGACAGTATAGCAAAAACCCGCTCTAATTTCCTTTTGCAAAACACGATAAAATCCTACTGGATTTTTCTCTGCTCGCCTTCTTCAGGCTCCGCAAGATTTTTTAAAAGGAAATTCTCGCTCAAACGTCCTGAAGGAAAAGCTAAAGAAAAACAAAAAACCCCGCTTGCGCGGGGTGTTTTTGTTTATGCTTAGCGAGGCTGCATAGGTCGCGCCTCGTTAACCGTGATGGTTCTACCATCCATGTCCTTGCCATTGAGCATGTCAATAGCTTTCTGTCCGTCTTCGTCGTTTGTCATAGTGACAAATCCGAATCCGCGGGACTTTCCGGTCATACGGTCCATAATGACGTTTGCTGACTCAACTGCTCCGGCCTGTGAGAAAACTTCTGAAAGTCTCTCATCGGTCGTAGTGTAAGGCAAACCGCCAATATATAACTTCTTCGCCATTTGTTTCCGATGTACGTTAACTGAATAATTGCATCGCACACGAACCCCTACCAATGGCGAGTTAAAACCCTAGACCCACTGGAGATTTACGATACAAGAAGGGATTATACAAGAAATGAAGAAAAAAGCAAGCCTACAAGAGCGCATTGTCGATAGCGTATTCTCCGACACGCGTCCGAGTAAGAGAAAGAATAGTGCCCCCACAAGCCAGATTTTGGCCAAGTAAGTGAACAAGTCCGCGTATATACGTGCCCGAAGTGACTGAAAAAAAGACCGATGTTGTCCTGAATGTCTCCCCTTCTTTTCCCGCAAGTGTTTTGCGCCACTCCCGCACAATATCGTCCTGGCGAAAATTACCTGAAATTTTGGAAATTTTTTCTTCAATGGCCGAAAGAAGAACCTTACCGTGCATCGCGTTGTGAGAAACCACGTATGCGTTTTCCACGTGAATATCTTTGAGAGGAATTTCAATTTCGTTTATTTTTCCTTCACGGGCCCATTGAAACAGTGGTTTACCGAGAACCGGCTTGGAAGAGTAGGCTGGAAAGTGCTGGTGAGTTTCGTCGTGAAGTTTTTTCACTTCTTCTTCGACAAGAACATCAAATGTTTCGGGAAAGGAAAACGGCGTGCTGCGCATTATTCCGAGAATGTCGTATGTGTCGGTTGAAAAACCCCACAGGATTTCACATACATAGTCTTTGGTAAAAGAAAGATATTGCGCACGTTTTTTATTTTCTTCATCAACAAGCACGAGAAGCACCCCCTCGGCCATTGGGTCAAGACGTCCCGCATAACTCAATGTCGCATCCGCATACAGCGGATTTTCTTTTTTAAAACGCTCAAGACGTTCTTTGGGCGTTTCCCCAATACGTTTGTATAGATTGATGATTCCTTGTTTCTCCTTCATCTTTTGGCTACAATAGTACCTATCATGGAAGAAAAGGCAAAGAAGCTTTCAACTGAGAGCTACAAAGGTGTGCGGGATTTTTATCCCGAAGACATGGCTGTTCAAAATTATATTTTCTCGACATGGAGAAAAATAGTTGAGGAAGCCGGGTATCAAGAGTATGAAGCATCCATACTTGAATATGCCGACCTCTATCGAAGTAAAGGAAACGACGAAATTGTTAATGACCAGATGTATCTGTTCAAGGATAAAGGCGACCGTGAAGTTGCCCTTCGTCCAGAAATGACACCTTCGCTTGCCCGCATGATTGCGGCAAAGCGCAGAGGTCTCAAGCTCCCCCTCCGTTGGTATTCAATCCCAAACGTTTTTCGTTACGAACGTCCTCAACGCGGACGCAAGCGCGAACACTGGCAGCTCAACTGTGACCTTATAGGTGTTCCTGGAATTGAGGGAGATGTAGAGATTATTTCTCTTGCTCATAAAACTATGCGAGAGTTCGGAGCAAAAGATGAAGATTTCATTATACGAGTGAATGACCGGAAACTCTTTGACGAAATTTTTGAAGAGATTGGCGGTTGTTCATCGAGTACGAGAAAAGAAGTTATACGCCTTGTGGATGCTCAAGAAAAAATTGATAACTTTAAAGACGAACTTACCCGTAACTTGGGAGAAGAGAAAAAAGAAAGATTTCTAGAACTTTTGAATGGGAAGAAAACAACAAAAAATCTTGATAACTTAAAAAACGAGCTCAATTCAAGAGGGATTAATAATGTGGTTATTGATACAAACATTGCTCGGGGTTTTGATTACTACACGGGTATTGTCTTTGAAGCTTTTGACACAAACACGGAAAATCGTCGTTCTCTTTTTGGTGGTGGACGATATGATAATTTGCTTGAGATGTTCGGTGTAGAACCTGTAGCAATCGTTGGTTTCGGTATAGGAGATGTTACTGTTCGCGATTTTCTGGAAAGCCACAACCTCCCGCTTACTATTTCTAAAAAGTTATAATTTCTAGAAACTCCAGTATGCGAAAAATAGTTTTTGATGTTGAAACCGCGAATCTCTTTCAAGACGTGGGTACGAATAATCCTGCCGATTTGACCATTTCTCTTCTTGCCATTTACGACTACACGGAAGACAAGTATTCATCATTTTTGGAAAACGAACTTTCGCAGTTGTGGCCTATTCTCTCAAAAGCTGACATTCTTATCGGCTATAACTCGGACCACTTCGACATCCCCCTTCTCAATAAATATTACCCCGGCAATCTGGCAAAAATTAAAAGTGTTGATTTGCTGAGAGAGATTAAAAACAGTATTGGCAAGCGCGTACGCCTTGACCAGGTGGCGCAAGGAACTCTCGGTGTTTCTAAATCCGGACACGGCCTCCAGGCCCTTGAATGGTGGAAAAAGGGCGAGATAGAAAAAGTGAAAGCATATTGCATCGATGACGTAAAGATCACAAAAGATCTGTACGAGTATGCGCTTAAAAATAGCAAACTTTTCTATAAAGAAGGCCCTGCCAAACTTGAAATAAAACTTGATACCAGGCTTTGGGAAGAAGTCAAAGAAACCGCTTTCACCCAATCACTTTTCTAAAGAAAGTGGCGGCCTGTCAAAAAATAATAAACCAAAAAAGAAGCGCTACCAAAATGCGGTATATGCCGAATGGGACAAAGTCGTGTTTTTGAACAAATCCGAGGAAAAATTTGATACTTGCCATGGCAACCAAAAATGCCGAGAAAAAACCCACGGCAAGTATCCCCGCCTCGTTTAAGGAAAAAGTGGAAGCATTTTTGTACAGATCAAGCCCGCTTGCGGCAAGCATCGTGGGCACGGCAAGCAGGAAGGAAAACTCAACGATTGTTTTTCTTTTGAGCCCCAAAAGCAATCCTCCCAGAATTGTCGCAGCCGAACGCGAGACTCCGGGAATAAGCGCCACGGACTGGAACAGCCCGACAAAAAACGACTGGGAATAAGAGATGGAATGCACGTCTTCGGTTGCGGTGTCTTTTTCCTTATGGAGAAGTTCAAAAACAATAAGAACAATACCACCGATAAAAAGCGCCCAAAGAACAATGGCGTTATTCCCCAAGAAATATGTTTTCACAACGCGGTACAGGGTAAATCCAACAAGCGCCGTCGGGAGAAACGCGACAACAAGTTTCTTTATGATGGTAAGGTTAAGAAACGATTTCCAATAGAGAACGATAACCGAAGCGATGGCCCCGAGTTGAATGATTATTTCAAAACTTTTAAGGAAATCCGTTTGGGCCAAATGTGAAATTTGACTCACGAGGATTAAATGCCCCGTCGAGGATACCGGTAAAAATTCGGTAATGCCCTCAACTATGCCGAGCAAAATCGCTTGGATAACGGTCATTACAGTATTATCACAGAAAATCTGCGCTTCCGTAAGTCCTGCTAATTTGGAATGGCTGTGGTAAAATGAGGCTCATTAACAAATCACAGTCTATTACCATGGATACTACGCAGAACAAATGGACAGTCCCCTTTGCTATTGTCGTTGCCGGAGCCCTTATCGCGGGAGCGATTTATTTTTCAAATAAAAGTACTTCCCAAACACAACAGCAGCCACAAACGGGCACTCCACAGAAAGTGACAATTACTCTTGAGCCCGTAAGCGCAACCGAGCATATTTTAGGCAATCCTGCTGCCGCAATTACCGTGGTTGAATTCTCCGACACCGAATGCCCGTTCTGCAAGCAATTTCACACAACAATGCACCAAGTAGTCGATGAATATGGGAAGGACGGTTCCCTTGCCTGGGTATATCGACATTTCCCCATTCCCGAGCTTCACCCGAAGGCCGCCAAAGAATCGGAAGCGCTTGAGTGCGCGGCTGAACTGGGCGGAAATGAGAAGTTTTGGGCATATACCGATAGAATTTATGAGATCACCCCTTCAAACAACCAGCTTGATGCCGCGCAACTTCCCATTATCGCAAAAGAGGTAGGTCTTGATGTAACCGCGTTCAATAATTGCCTTTCAAGCGGGAAATACGCCGCAACGGTTGAAGCCGACAAACAGGAAGCGGTGAAAGCGGGAGGCCGTGGCACCCCGTTCTCCGTTATCATATTAAAGAAAAAACTAACCGACGATGCCGAGGGGGTCATAGGCCAACTTGCGGCGCAACTGCGGGCGCAGACGGGAACGGACGCAATATTGATTTCTCAGGACAAAACAAAAGTTGCCATAAGTGGAGCATTTCCTTACAGCTTCCTCAAGGGTATTTTTGATCTCATTCTCGGACGTCCCTAGATATTCCCTTTCAAAATATCATCCTCAAACGCGATAATTCCGGAAAGATTTTTTTCGTATTTTTCAACAGATGGAAACTCCAGGGCCAGAATTTTTTTGTATACGGCAACAATAAGGGCGACCATCCGCGACGTTTCTTTTTCCGAAAGAGACAAAGAAAGGCTTGCGAGCTTTCCCCCTTTTGGTTCAATAAATTGGAGTATTCCTTCGGTGACTTCAAAGTCACTGAAATCTTTTGAGTGTTCCAGGAGAATCTTGTAAAAAATAAGCTGCTCGGCATACTGGTGCAGTTTGACTTTATCGTACACTCCGGAAGCTTTCCACGAAAAACAAGGAGCGCCTGTTTTCCAGTCATAGACCTTCATGCGTCCGTGAGCAAGTTTTTCCAACTTGTCGATTTTTCCGGAAAGCGGCACGCCCGAAATGACAACGTTTTGGCGCGAAAAATTGACTTCGACAAGCTGCTCGGCACTCCAGTTTTTTTTCTGCGACTCGTAAAATGCCGTAAGGCTTTTGATTCCTCTCTTGAGTTCACGCGCGTAATCCGCTTGGCTAAGACGCTCTTCCTGAAGAGACGTTTCAAAAAAACCAAGAGCCCTTGTGCGCGTGGGGAGCGTCCCCGTTTTTTTCAGCGCCCGGTGGGACAATTCAAGCGCTTTGTGCACTGCCGACCCGAATGACGCACTTGCCGATTTTGCCCGGGGAAAACGAAGAAGGTTTTGCTCAAGGAACAGCTGAGGGCCACCGTGAATAACATTTAGGTAATTGTTGAGATGGGTCACGCTCATCTTATAATCGTCCAGGAGAGGCAGAAGTAGGGCCTTTTCATCGGATACAAAAGGGGGAGCATAGAATGGAAGCGTAATGGGTACAACGTCTTTCTCCCCTCTTCCCGCTTCCGGATTAACAGAAAATTGCGCGGAAAGAATGTCGGATATTTTTTTGTTTAAATGTGTTTTGTCGGAAACAAGAAAAGAAAGCTTTGACATCGCCCTTCCGTTTTCTCCGACAGCGTGGCAAGAAAGGTAGAGTGTGTGTTTTGCCCGGGTAATCGCCACAAAAAAGAGCCTCATGTGGTCGTCTTTTGTGTCGTTGCCCGGCGCAATGGGAAGGTTGGCGGGAAAAGAAATTTTGCTTATTGTTCCACGCCCGGTCCACACTTCGTTTTGGCAGTGGAGAACAAACACTACCGGAAATTCCAATCCTTTCGCTTTGTGCGCGGTAAGTAAGGACACTGCGGGACGTCCGGTCAAAAACGCCCCCTCGTCGGCAAGGATAATTTCATTTTTCTCATGAGTGTCAACAAAGTCGATAAGATCGTCAATGCGCAACATTCTCCCCTGTTTATATTCTCGGAGCGCTTGAACAAAAACCCGCAGCGCCGAGAGAAAGACAAGGTATTCCGCGCGCGCGGTATTAAATTTTGTCTTCCCGAAATAATATTCTTTGAAGGGACTGACAAATACCCTCTTTGAAGGAAGGGCGGCTGTCTCATTTTCGGAAAGCATCTCCAAAGACACGTGCGTACCAATAATGTCGTCGAGAATGTATTCAAGCGGCTCGTTGAGGGAACGGATTGAGAGGGAGACGAGAAAAGAAGCAAGTATCTTTATACGCCGATTTTTTGATTTTTCCATTATTGCGAGCCATGGTTTTCTCGTACGTGAAGCTTCCAAAGAAATTTCCCAAATCGCCCTTCTTTCAATACCCCAAAACGGGTAGCTGAGAATTTCCGGCAGTAAGTTGTCCGCCTCTTCCCTGTCTTTCCTTCCGAGGGTGACAAGAAACCGGGCGATGCCGATAATTTCCACGATATGTTTATCGCGCAATACATTTTGCTGACGCTCGTAATTTACGGCAATTTTTTTGCGGTACAAGTACGGCACGATTTTTTCAAGAAACTGGTGCTTCCTGCCGATAACAGCTATGGACGAGGGGGCCGTACCGTTTTTTATCAATCGTTCGATTTCATCGGCAACAAACGCATATTCATCGTCACTACGGATAAAATTCCGAAACACCACATCCCCCTTTTTTTCTTTGCCTACGGAAATAAGAGTCTTTTTGATTTCAGGAAAGCGGTGTTCAAGTCTGTTTTCCCCCTTTTTTGCGACATGGAGCGCTAGGTCAACAACATCTTTTGTTGAGCGATAATTAGACGCAAGCGTGACAATTTTTGGCTTAATATAGCGTTCTTTAAAAGTGAGGATATTCCCGACTTCCGCCCCTTGAAATTTGTATATGGCCTGGTCGTCATCACCGACAACCATAAGATTGGGACGACCTTCGTTGACAGGATGATTCGTCAGAACTTCAAGGAGACTCATCTGAGCGTCATTCGTGTCCTGGAACTCATCAACAAGAACATAGTGATACCGTTCCTGAAAATCAAGACGGACAGATGTTTTCCCTTTAAGAAGAGCAATAACCTGAAGAAGCATGTCGTCAAAATCATAAAATCCCTGCGTATGCATCTTACTTTCATACGCCTCATATATTGAAGCGAGAGAAAAAAGTTTTGGAAGAGAAAGCGAGTCTTTGAGGGCGGGATTCCCCTTCTCGTCTTTTGAAAACCATTTTTCCTTCCATGCGGTAAGCGATTTTGTGCTGCCGGTTTCTTTGGCATCGTTAATAGCCAAGGAGAGCGCCTCAAACAGGAAAAAAGAGACAGGCCGGACAGGTGTTTTCAAATCAATATTTTTTTTGATGTGGGCACAGATTTTTTCCAAAGACCGGATTTCTTTTTTATGCATGCGCTTTGAAAACGCGGGAGAAAGAATTTTTGAAAGAGAGGTAAGTTCCTTTTCGTTTCGTTTCAGTAATGAACGGAAGTCCGCCGGGGATAGCCCGGCTTTTTTGAGTTGTCCGATGGCTGTATGGACATCCTTAAGGTACACGTATCCCTGTTCGGGATGAGTTTTTCTTAACGGGTCATCGTGAGACAGTTCGGAAAAAATAGTCTCAAGAATTTCAAGTTGGGTGACGGTGTCGGCAGGACGAAAATTCGCTCCGTCATAAAAATATTCTGGGAAACGTTCTATGACATCAACGCTAAAACTATGGAACGTATAGATTCCTACCCGATATGCTTCACCTCCAATAAGACCTTGGAGTCTTTGGCGCATCGTTGACGCGGCGGAATCCGTAAAAGTAAGGCACAGAATATTCGATGGTGAGGTGTCCGTTTTATGAAGAATATTTGCTATTCTAAGGCTTAAAATCTCGGTTTTTCCGCTTCCCGGACCCGCGAGAACCAGAACCGGCCCTTCAATCGCATCAACCGCCTGTTTTTGCCTTTCATCAAGGGCTTTGTATCTTTTTTGGAATTCGGAATCCGTCATGTCAAGGCTGATTATACCATTGCATAATGGTATACTCCGAAGTGAATCCCAGAGTTATTTGAAAACGCGGAAAGGAGGCATATATGCGCGTGAAAATTGATGTTGAAGAAATGTCAAAAGCAACATGCATACCTGCCGAGACAATCAGGCGGGCACTGACCCTGAGAAGACCGACATTGGAAATAGGGGAAAAGCGGTATCCTGAATCTTTATTTGATTATATGGTTATCGCTTTTGAAAAGTCACCTTCCCCAAATTCTCTTCGGAAGATAATTTGTCAGTACTTTCTTGCAGTTAAATTTCAGCGGAAATACCCGACCCAAGCGGAGTTTAAAATGATGGAAAGATTTTTCGAAACAGTAGTTAAAGACGAAAATCCTTCCGAAGCGTTGCGTATATGGAAACGCATGCCAATGAGATTCCGAAACGGGGTACATGAGATTTTTATCGCGTATTTCTATTCCCAACGCAATAAATTTGTACGCGAGCATGCATATCGTTTTCGCAAATGAAAACTGTTCGCAATCTCTTTTTCAAAGTACGGATATTTTCTTACTAGAAAATTCCTCGAGTTCGCGCCAGTCGCGCTCACTAGTCTCTGAAAAAAAGATTGTTCACTTCAACGACCCGAGGGGAAAGGGGTCTGAAGAAAAAAGCCCTTCGCATAAAGCGAAGGGCTTTTCTTTTTTAATGATAGTTGCGCAGACGGTTAATCTTTTTATGCTGACGCATCTTTTCGTGCGCTTTTGCCTCAATCTGACGGATACGCTCTCGGGTTACCCCGAACTCTTTTCCGACTTCTTCAAGAGTGTGCGTTACCCCATCGACAAGACCATGACGCATTTCAAGAATTTTTCTTTCTTTCGGCGGAAGACTGTCGAGAATTTCTTTGACTTGGTCGGCAACGATACGACGAGAAGTGTCTTCTTCGGGTGAAAGGATTTTGTCGTCGGGAACAAAGTCCCCGAGTACCGATTTTCCGTCGTCTCCGTCATCCCCCACCGGACTTTCAAGCGACACCGTATTTTGGTCGATTTTTTCTATTTGGTAAATTTTTTCGACTTCCATATTCATTTCTGTGGCAATTTCCTCCGGTAACGGGTCACGGCCAAGGTCCTGGGAAAGACGACGCACCACCTGTTTGTATTTCGCAATTGTTTCAACCATATGCACCGGCACACGGATGGTGCGGGACTGGTCGGCCAACGCACGCGTGATTGCCTGTCTGATCCACCATGTCGCGTAAGTTGAGAACTTAAAACCTTTTGTCCAGTCAAACTTATCTACCGCTTTGAAAAGGCCCAGGTTCCCTTCTTGAATAAGGTCGAGAAGCGTGAGGTCCGGACTGCGACCAACATATTTTTTGGCGATTGAAACAACAAGACGAAGGTTTGACCGGGCAAGGAGATTTTTTGCTTCATCATCTCCGGCGAGAATTCGTTTCGCAAGTTCCTTTTCTTGTGCCCCGTTAATCAAAGGATATTGTCCGATTTCCTTAAGATACATCTGAATCGAATCGTATGATTCTCCAGAAGTCGAGTCGTCTTTATATCCGAGCTTTTTGAGAGCAACATCGTCATCGATTGGGGTATCCAAAAGATTGCCTCCTTCCAAAACGTCAATGCCCCTGGTGGTCAAACGTTCATACAGTTCATCAAGAAAGGAAACGTTGTCTTCAATAGTCGGGAACTCTTTGAGGATTTCGTCATATGTTACAAAACCCCGCTGTTTCCCTTTCCCAAGCAAAATTTCCACCTTCATTTCAAAGTTTTCCTTTTTTGTCCCCTTATGCTCGGTGACAGCCGCTTTCTTTACGGGTTTTTTTGTCGGGCGTTTCTTTTGGTGGGAGCGGGATTTTCCGGCTTGTTTTTTTGTTTTCTTTTTCTTAATCATGTAAATAAACGTGATAGATAATAAAATAAAGAACCTACGGGCGTACGGGTCATGTGATCCCCGAGAGCCGGTCGATTTTTTGATTAATATCGGCCTGTTTTTTCAAAAGATTACCGAGTAGAGTTTCATTTTTATCTTCTTCGGCAATTTTTATTTCCTGTTGTATGATATTCGCCTCTTCCCGCAAAAGCGTCCGTGCGTAGTTTTCCGCGACTTCCCGCACCTTTTTTTCGGTAACCGGCCGTTGTCCGTACAATTCGGTAACGTGAATGGTGAAAATTTCTTTCATTCCTTCGGTTCCGTGCAAAAGGGTGTCAACTGCTTCTTTCCCGAGATACTCTTCAACAATTGCGGTAATACGATCCGCAGAGACGGCAGGTTCAGGAAGGCCGCTTTGCCAATATACTATTCCCACCAATTCGTCACGTGGAGAAAGGCGCGGTTGGTACGGGGTAGATGTCGTGTTCTTTTCCGTGGTTTTGCCTGCCGCCGTTTTCCCGAGGTCCTGCCACAATGCCTCTTCTCGAATATTTGTTTTGTTGGAAATATTTTTCACAAAATGCGCTTGCTCAATGGAACTCGAAAGACCCCGCACATAGGGCAACACTTTTTCCTTGATGTTCTTGCCAAGAGAACGTGTGTTGCCTTTGTTTTCGGAAATCACTTTATCAAGATAAAAGTCAATAAGATGTTTGGAAGATTTTATGATTTCCTTCCAGTCTTCCGTGTTCTCCCCTAACACATCGGCAGGATCTTTTCCTTGGGGGCATGTGGCAACCTTTACTTCCATCCCGAGCGGAAGGGCGATATCGGCGGCGCGTAATGAAGCATTGCGTCCTGCCTCGTCCGAGTCATATGCCATAACCACGCGGTTTGAAATCTTCTTTAGCATGGTGAGATGCCCTTCGGTAAGCGCCGTTCCCGATGACGCGACGGTATGGGTAAAACCACCCTGATGGGACAATACGATATCCATTTGCCCTTCAACCAAAATCGCATAATCATGTTTCCGTATCGCCGTTTTCGCGCGGTGAAGTCCGTACAGAGCCTGCGATTTGTTGAAAAACACCGTATCCGGGCTGTTGAGGTATTTGGGAGCATCGGGGGTGTCGTGCAAGATTCTTCCCGAAAACGCTATGATACGGCCCACCGTGTCAAAAATCGGGAAAATAATTCGGTCGCGGAATGTGTCGTACGGATTGCCCTCTTCCCCCTTTTTAAGCAGCCCCACCTTTTCCATATCAACCTTATTGAATCCCTGCGAAATCATGGCTTCGTATAACGCCCGCCATTCATTGGGTGCGTATCCGATCCGCCACGTGGCAATTGTTTGAGAAAGCAATTTTCTTTTAAGAAGATAGTCCGTCGCCTCTTTGTTTTTCTTTAGATTTTCTTCAAAAAATTGCGTGGCCTTTTCGAGCAAGTCGTAGAGACGGTCGCGTTCTTCCTGTTTTTCTTTCGGCTCAAAAACAAGTTGCACGCCCGCTTTGTCGGCAAGCATTTTAAGCGCACCCTGAAAATCAACTCCTTCAACTTCTTGGATGAAAGAGAACATGTCGCCTCCTTTTCCCGAAGAAAAACAGTAGTAGAGTCCCTTCTCCGAGGACACGAAAAAAGAAGGAGTTTTTTCGTTGGTGAAAGGTGACAGACCTTTGTAGTGCTTACCTGCCTTCGTCAGTTTTACATAGGACCCTATAACATCAACGATATCGAGTTTTTCTTTTATTGTGGAAACGTTTGAAGAAGACATTAGATAGAGTTTTACTGGGGTTCAACTTCTGGCGCCCTGCGGCTTCCCCGCAGGGTTCTTTATGCTTCGCCTTCCTCTTCTGTCGTATTTTCGTACTGCCTTTGAAGCTTGTCGATTAATTCTTTTTTGGGACTTCCTTCATAACTGGTACCGGCGGGGATGAGACGCCCGATAATGACATTTTCCATGAGGCCGGAAAGGTGGTCTTCCTTACCGCGTATGGAAGCGTCTATAAGGACGCGGGTCGTGTGCTGGAATGAAGCGGCTGAAAGGAAGCTTTTCTTTGAAAGAGATACTTCGGTGATACCCATGATGACGGATTCGGTTTTCGCTTCCTCCCCGCCTCTTTCTTTGGCGGCAGCATTTTCTTTGGCAAGCGTTACATCATCTACCACGTCACCGACCGTAAGGGGCGTATCGCCCTGGTCTTTGATGCGGCGACGGGAAAACATCTGCTTCATGATAACTTCAATGTGTTTTCGCGATACCGTTTCTCCCTGCAATTCATACGGCTTCGTGATTTCTTTGATGATGTATTCTTGAGTTTTTTCCTTGCCTGCGAAACGGAACAATTCGTCGAGGTCGGCCGAACCGTCGGTAAGCATTTCTCCCTTGAGAACCTTGTCGCCCACTTTGACAAGAATCATGCGAGCCCGGCTGACGACATACTCAACCGAATCTTTCGATTTTCCTTTACTTCCTCCTTCCGGCAACATGGTAATGACCATGTCTTTGGCGGACGGCTGAATGTCGGAAATGACACCGTCAACATGACTTATGACAGCGGGGTTTTTGGGTCTCCGTTTTTCAAACACTTCTTCGACACGAGGAAGACCTGCGGTAATGTCACCGCCGACTGAAGCTGTGCCTCCGGCATGGAACGTTCTCATTGTCAGCTGCGTACCGGGTTCACCGATAGCTTGGGCCGCGACAGTTCCAACCGCTTCCCCGATGTTAATCATTTTATTATTTCCAAGGTCGGCACCATAACATTTCACGCATACACCGAGACTTGATTTACAGGTCAAAGACGAACGCACGCGAACGGCGGAAATTCCCGCGGCTTCAATTTTTTGCGCTTCTTCTTTTGTGAGGTAGTGGTTGCGTTCGAAAATCATTTTTCCCTTATCATCCTTCACGTCTTCAGCCAAGAACCGTCCTTTGATTTTTGAGACGATGGAAAGGTCGATACCCGAAGCCGTTTCTTTTTTGATGATGATTCCTTCTTTGGTACCGCAATCTTCTTCGGAAACAACAACGTCTTGGGCAACGACAAACAATTTTCTTGTAAGATATCCGGCTTTGGCGGTGTTGAGCGCGGTATCGGTCAAGCCTTTACGGGAACCGTGCGTGGTAATGAAGTACTCGATTGAAGTCAGACCTTCCTTGATTGAGGATATGATTGGAAAGTCGATGGTTTCTCCGGCGGTATTTTGGATAAGACCCTTCATGCCGGCCATCTGAGTGAGGTTTCCGAGAGAACCGCGGGCACCCGACTTCAACATGTCGTAGACGGGACCGTTTTTCTCCAATGTATCCGGAATAAGAGCCTCAACTTCGTTTTTAGCGGCATGCCATATTTCAATGTTTTTTCTGAAACGTTCTTCGCCTGAAATAAGTCCCGCGTTGTATTGCTCAAGCACCGTTTGGGTTTTCTTTTCCGCTTCTTCAATGATACGAGATTTTCCAGCGGGAACTTTGACATCTTCCAATCCCCATGTAATACCGGCAACGGTTGTGTATTTGAATCCGAATCGCTTGATTTTGTCCATTATTTTAGGCACGTTTTCAATACCGTATCGTTCAATAAGGTCATCAACAAGCGCGGACATTTTCTTTCTCTCGATTTCTTCGTTTAAGAAGGGGTAGTCGGACGGCAACACGCTGTTGAAAAGCAGACGTCCTACCGTTGTTTCAAATAATTTTCCCTGAAACGGAGTGTATTTCGGTTTATCCGTCGGAAGTACCTTGATGGGCGCGCGGAAATCCAATTCTCCGAATTCGTATGCCGTGATGGCGCTGTTGGGACTCGAGAAGAATTTGTTTTCTCCCTTTGAGCCCGGAACGATTTTTGTCATCCAGTAACAGCCCAAAACGATATCAAGCATCTTTGCACTGATAATCGGATTGCCGCTTCCCGGTTTTAGAATGTTTTTGTCCGCGGCCATAATCATCTTCGCCTCAAGCTGAGCTTCTTCCGATAATGGAACGTGAACAGCCATCTGGTCACCGTCGAAGTCCGCGTTAAACGCGGTACAGACAAGCGGGTGAATTTGAATGGCGTTTCCTTCAATAAGAACGGGTCTGAATGCCTGGATAGAAAGGCGATGCAAGGTCGGAGCGCGGTTTAAGAGTACGTATTTGCCTTTGATAACATCTTCAAGAATTGCCCAGACTTCGGGAATTCCCTCTTCTATAAGACGGCTCGCGCCGCGGATGTTAAAGGCAAGTTCCTGTTTCAAAAGTTCGGAAATAACGAATGGTTTGAAGAGTTCAAGAGCCATGTGCTTCGGCAATCCGCATTCATCCATCGCAAGGTCCGGACCGATAACGATAACGGAACGTCCCGAATAGTCGACGCGTTTTCCAAGCAAGTTCTGGCGGAACAAGCCGCGCTTCCCTTTCAGGTTATCGGCAAGAGACTTAAGCGGGCGGCGTTGGGACTGGTTAATGGCCGAAGTTAGGTTGTTCCCGTGGCGAATCGTGTTATCGATAAGCGCATCAACGGCTTCCTGTAAAATTCTTTTTTCGTTTCGCAAAATAACGTCGGGAGCGTTGATTTCCTTCAATTTCTTTAGACGATTGTTTCTGTTGATGACGCGCCGGTACAGGTCGTTAACGTCGGAGGTCGCGTATCGTCCGCCATCCAACGGAACCATCGGACGCAATGCGGGCGGAATGACGGGAATAACTGTCATGAACATCCACTCCGGACGAATTTTTGACCGGGCCATTGAACGGATAAGAGAAAGACGCTTATGAAGCCGCTCGGATTCCCCCGCTGAGGCTTCCTCCAACTGCTTTTCCAAATCCGTAATGAATTTGTTGAGGTCGATTTTTTTGAAAATATTGTAAATAGCTTCAGCGCCGATTCCCGCTTCAAACAACGTACCGTATTTTACCGAGTAGTTGTGATATTCGACTTCGTCAAGCACCGCTCCCTCTCTGATACTTTCGATTTCTTTGCGGGCGGCAAGAAGACGTTCTTTCATTTCCTCTTTCCCCTTCGCTTCGGTAATTGATTTTATTTTGGCTTTAAATTCCGAATCAAGGTCGCGGAGAATCCGTTCCTTTTCGGCAAGCGAAACGGTCGTCACCACATATCCTGCGAAATAAACCACCTTTTCGATATCCGGTGCGGGAATACCCAAAATAAGGCTTACGCGAGAGGGCATACTTTTTAGAAACCATACGTGACATACGGGACTTGCGAGTTCAATGTGGCCCATGCGTTCACGGCGCACGATTGAGCGAGTGATTTCAACTCCACACTTTTCACACACGATGCCTCGATAACGGATACCGCGGTATTTCCCGCAGTAACATTCGTAGTCGCGGTCCGGTCCGAAGATACGTTCGTCAAACAGACCATTCTTCTCACTGCGCTGAGTTCGGTAGTTGATGGTCTCAGGCTTTGTCACTTCTCCGTGCGACCATTCACGAATGCGCTCAGGCGAAGCAACCCCCAAAGAGATTGTATCGAAGTCGCTTGAGTCGTTTTGTTTTGGTTTGATATGCATGGTATGTGTGGATTAGTCTTCTTTATTTCCCTTCTTCTCATCACTCGACCTTCTTTTCTTTTCAAGCCGCACATCAAGCGACAGTCCCCGCAGATTATTGAGCAAAACATTAAATGATGCGGGTATATTCAGATTTGTTATACGTTCCCCCTTAACGATGGCGTCAAATGCGGCGGAACGTCCGACAATATCGTCGGACTTGACGGTAAGCATTTCACGCAATGTGTATGCCGCTCCGTGACCCAAAAGCGCCCAGACTTCCATTTCTCCGAAACGCTGACCTCCGTGTTGTGCTTTTCCTCCAAGTGGCTGCTGCGTGACCAGTGAGTACGGACCGACGGAGCGAGCGTGAATTTTATCTTCGACAAGGTGGAGAAGCTTGAGCATGTACACCTCTCCGACCGTTGTCAGATGCTTAAATGTTTCGCCTGTTCGTCCATCGAAGAGCTGTACTTTTCCGCTCTCGGGTAGACCTGCAAATTTGAGGAAGTCGACAATACGATCTGTTGGAATACCGTTGAGTGCTGGTGTAGCAATCTTGATGCCAAGTGCCTTACACGCCCAACCAAGGTGCGTTTCGAGAACCTGTCCGATGTTCATACGAGACGACACACCGAGTGGGTTC
>JAUYHB010000025.1 GCA_030690305.1 bacterium
TACGAAGTGGAAAAGAAAGCGAGAATCGAACTTGAAGAATTGGACAAAGCCAAAGACCAGTTTATCCTCACCACCCAGCACCACCTCCGCACTCCGCTCACAATTGTCAAAGGATTCATTGAACTGTCGTTGGATGAGAAAATCACGGACCGGATGCGGACGTACCTCCAGAAGGCAAACGAAAGCACATTGCGCATGACCGATCTTGTCAATGAATTTTTGAATGTTTCAAAACAACAAAACAGTAGCCTTAATTTCAACCGGGAGGCGGTGAACGTTGCCACCCTGTTGTCGGAACTTAAGTCGGAACTTGTGACCGAACTTGAGAAAAAACACCTTGCGTTCAATATTTCGTTTACGCCGGAGGCGTCTGCCGCCCAAGTGTTTGTGGAAAAGAAATCGACACGTATGGCATTTTTTAATCTTGTCGATAACGCCATAAAATATACCCTCTCGGGGTCAATTTCCATTGAAGGAGTAATCACCCTTCATCCCATTGAAAAGACAAAGCGCTTACGAATAAAAATTATTGATACGGGAATCGGTGTTTCCGATAAAGACCTTCCGAAACTTTTTAGCCGTTTTTTTGAACAGGGCGAGGAAGCGCAACTTATAAATACAACAGGGAAGGGTATCGGGCTTGCTTTCTCAAAAAATGTCATTAATGCCTACGAAGGAAATATTTCGGCGGAGTCGGAAGGCCCGGGAAAAGGGACGACATTTATCATTGAATTGCCGGTAATGTAAACCATGCATCAATACGCGCTTATTTATATCATCTCTCTTGTTACAAACGTCGTTGCGGGCGGTGTGGGAGCGCTGTTCCTCTTCTTTACCGCATATGACAACATAGTAGCCCGCGCTTTCGGCCGTATTCCGATCGGTCTTGTGTGGTGGTCGCTCGCCATTTTTCTTGCAATCTTTGCCCCCACCGCCGAATTGTCCCTCCTCGCATTTCAAATATCCATGTTCGGTTTCTTTTTTGTCGGACTATTTTTCTTTGATTTTGGAACCCATTTTGTCGAGTCATGCGCACCTGTTTCCTACGCTCCCCAGCGCCGCAGAGCCTACGCAATAGCGGCAATATTCTCGCTTTTCCTTCTCTCGGACATTTTTCTTAAAACCGATTTCGTGTTGGCAAACGTAAGTCCAAAACTTTGGTTTCCGTACTGGCCCGACAGGGGAATATTTTTTGAAGTCTTTCTTTTCATCTTTGTTTTGTCGTTCCACATGATTTATGTATACCTTTTCCGTATCCGAAAACAGGTAAGCGCCCTTGTAAAAAAACAAATAGATTTCATTTTCTGGACAACGCTCATCCCTGTTATTGGCGGTACGAGCCAATTTCTTATGTGGTACGGCGTTCCTCTCATCCCTCTCGGAGGATTTAGCATTCCCGTATATCTTTTCGGTCTCATTTATAACATTACCCGTTTCCATCTGTTCAACGTCAAAGTCATCACTGCCGAACTTTCTACTATTACCATTTGGATGGTTATGCTTGCTCGCGTTCTCATTTCCAAAGACCAACCGGAGTTTTTCCTTAACCTCGGTATTCTCCTCCTCACCCTCTTTTTCGGCCTCCTCACCATCAGAAGCGTTATCACCGAAGTGAAGCAAAAAGACAGCCTTGAACAGGTGACCAAAGAACTCGACCATGCCAACAAAAATCTGGCTGACCTCAATTCAAATCTTGAAG
>JAUYHB010000026.1 GCA_030690305.1 bacterium
TTATAATCAAGATTCGACACGCCGGTCAAGATGATTCCTTTGTCTCTGACCGGACTATTGTTAAGCAAATTAACATTAAATTGGTCTCCGCTGTACCAGTGAGGATCCGGTTCGGCCAGTTTGGGATCTTGGCAGTAGGAATGGGCCTTGCCATTACAATTGGTGGCAATACTCTTTGTCCCCCAGATAACAGAATAGTCATCATTGAGGGTGATCTGCCCACAGAGCCCTGCTCCATTTCCTCCTTCGCCGGCTGCGTAATACAAATCCGTTACATCAGGATGTCCAAACTGAGCGTCTCCGAGAAAAATATTATTTCGTGAGGTAATGGTCTCTGTTCCGTTACATTCTGTCCGCTTACTCGACATGACAATGGTGTCGCCGACACCGAAGAGCGTGGAATTATTGAATTCCGCTTTCATCCCGGGATGAAATGCAAAAACAAGAGCGTTCCCGCCCGCACGGCAATTGTCAAACCCCGGGCTTTTGGTGGACGTAAAACTTTTCCCCTTAAAATAGTTGCAGTTGCCGATAATAATCGAATTCTCAACTAACGCGTTGGTTGCTATCTTGAGTTGATTCCCTGCATTACCTTCAAATCGAGACCGTTTGATCGTGACTGTTCCTGTTCCATCATGATAGAGCAAATCCAAGCCATCAGAAACATTGTGGCTAAAATCGACATTATTAAAAATCCAGTTGGCGCCTGTCTGATGCGTCCCCAACCCATCCCCGTACCCACCTTGTGACTGACTATAGCAACTATGGGGCTGTCCTCCCGGGTAGGTCTCGCCGCAACCGCTATATTGCAAAACAACATTGGTAAAGATCATGGTCCCGCTATTGGAGGAATTAAAATCACCGACATCGCCATCCCAACCGACAATCGCGTTCGCGTAAATGCGGGAATCTTCTATGGTCCAATCCTTGAGACGGCCGGCAAAGACCCCCTTATGCGCAAGCCCGTGAATATTGATGTTCTTGAGCAACACGTTCTCACTGTCCGTCGCCCTCAAACCATTTTTTGCCCAAGGACCGTACGGCCTGGTCGTTCGGTTGCAGGGACTTGGTCCGAATTCCTGGCAGCTGGAATGGTCCGTAATCTCCAGGCATTGAAGTTCGACATTATCGCTTCCGATAAGGTTGATGACCCTGTCGCTCCTTTCGGTCCCCCAGAGTTGCGGTGGATTCTCGCATCCGGTATCCCAACCTTTTCCCAATATGCGCGTTGGGTGGATGGCGTCCGGACCGGAAGGAATCGACTGCATAAAGCAGTCATACGGCCAACTCACGTTGCAGGTGTTTGTACCCGATCCGTTTGGCGCACCATAACCCATCATATATTGTGCCTTATTCGAACCGTCAA
The DNA here is from genome assembly GCA_030690305.1 of bacterium. Taxonomy (NCBI): domain Bacteria; species bacterium. Next base: position 1,367 of record JAUYHB010000026.1, read on the forward strand.
TAATGAGAGTGTCGCCGCCTTTCAATTTGGTAGGATGCTTTGAGGGCGCGTGGGCCCAGAATGGATGGGAGAAGGCGCAAGCTTTGCCTGTGCCTGTGCC